>DJFO01000172.1:0-2660 GCA_002432555.1 Marinagarivorans sp. UBA5870 | reverse complement strand
AAACAGCCGCGCATGATGTTCACCGAGGTTTTGATCATGTCGTACGCGGGTATGTTGGCCTTGCCATAACTGGGATGCGGCACCCGCGCATAAGGTAGACCAAAGACGCCGTCCATTTCGTCGGTTTCCAAGGGGATCGGCGGCGGATTGATCCAAACCTCTTTGGTCCCGTGTTTTTGCACAAGGGCGCGCGCATTGTGGGGGTTGGATTCCAGATGCAGCACCCGCGATGCATGGGAATAAAGCGCGCGGTCGTTGCGCACCTTTTCGAAAGACGGCAACCGAATACAAGTTTTCGTATCGTCGAGATCATATTGCCGGTGCAAGGGCATTGGTATGATCCGGATCGGTTGTTCCGCCGTCGGACTTTCCGACGTCTCGGTTTTACAGGAAGCCGTGGTCTGGTCTTTGTATTCGTAAGGGTTCGGAATGGTATCGATATTTTTCGCCCAATCGATGCGCGAGGAATCAATAACGTCCCACCCAGTCGGAACCGCGTCGCGCATGACGGCGGTGCCACGGATAAATTGCAGATCCTGAATGGGTATCCCCTGCGCCAGCCGATGAGCGACATCCACTATCGCGCGCTCAGCATTGCCGTACAGTAATAAATCGGCGTTGGAGTCGAGGAGAACCGATCGCCTGACTTGATCGCTCCAATAGTCGTACTGAGCGATCCGGCGCAGGCTGGCCTCAATGCCGCCGACAATGATGGGCACATCGTAGTAGGCCTCACGGCAGCGCTGGCTGTACACGATCACGGCACGGTCCGGTCGCTTGCCACCTTCGTTATTGGGGGTATAAGCGTCGTCCGACCGCAGGCGCAAGTCCGCAGTGTACCGGTTGATCATTGAGTCCATATTGCCGGCCGAAACACCAAAAAACAGGTTAGGTCGACCGAGCGCTTTGAAGGGTTCGGCGGAGCGCCAGTCCGGCTGGGCTATAACCCCAACGCGGAACCCCTGACTTTCCAGTATGCGGCCAATAACCGCGGTACCGAAGCTCGGGTGATCCACATAAGCGTCGCCGCTGATAATGATAACGTCACAGGAGTCCCAACCCAGCTGATCCATTTCCGCCCGAGACATAGGCAGAAAAGGCGCCGGGCCGAAACATTCGGCCCAGTATTTAGGACGGGAAAACAGGTGATCGGCTTGTTTGAACATAGAGGCACTACGAGAGATACTGAACAAAAACTGTCCAAAAAATCGGTGCATTGTCCCAGAAAACCCCGGCGGCGCCTAGTACCTGATCAACCTTCCCTCAGGGAAGTTATGGGAGGCAGCTGGTAAGGGGTGAGCAAAGCGGTGTCGTCAACAGCATGAGGCATAGGGCAAAAACACTCCCACAATGGCGCAACGTAACCCACCACCATGGTTGACCAACCCGGTGACCGCAATGGATTTATGAATTTTTTGGCACATTCTTCGCTGGATAATTGGCTGAATAAACATGCAGTCTGGTTCATTAAAAAAAGAGGAATTTCACTATGAAAAATTTTAAGACTCTTCCCCTGGCCATTGTTATTGCCGCAGCTAGTGGATTTACGATGGGTTGCAATAATAATCCCGAGCGTGCAAGCGCAGCCGACCAGGACAGCCCCGCATTAGTTTCAGCAAAAAAAGACGCTGGGGTTGAAAACCCGAGCGCTGACAAAGCTTCAGTAACGCCCAGCGGCGAAACCCGCGAAAACCCTGGTCCGAATGGGCGAGCCAGACCCTACGACACCGTTCTTTTCGAAGGCCGTGAAAAAACCGAAACCGAGCAGGCCCGCCAAGATCAAACCCAAAGCGAGACCCAACAAAGCCAGCCGCAACCACAGCAGGCCCGCCAGGATCGATCCATCGACACAGATAAAACGGTGCTCTTTGAATTTGATTCCGCCGAACTGTCCGACGATGCGAAGCGGTCTTTGGATAAAATGGTTGAAGGAGTCTCCGATAAAGCCTCTGTCAAATCCGTCACCATTGAGGGTTATGCCGATGCAACGGGCTCCGACAGCTATAACGACCAGCTTTCGCAAAAACGCGCCCAAAGCGTTAAAAACTATCTGCAGCAAAAAGGCATAGACGCGGATTCCTGGAAAGTGGAAGGTAGAGGAGAGGAAAATCCCACCGCATCTAACGATGATGAAGCCGGCCGCAGCGAAAATCGCCGCGTGGTCATTCAATTGAACGGTGAACAGAATGAAGGCTTGAGCAGCAGCTACAGCGCCGACTGAACTTCACCTTAAAGTTTAAATGGCGGCTCGATGCCGCCATTTTTTATTGCCGCATTTCTTTGATAAACGAGTCCGCTTCCGCCACCGCCTGGCGAATGGCCACGAGCAGCACGTCTACGTCGCGATCGATCTTCGCAACCTCAGGTTTCAACGCCTGAATTGCCCTCGCATTCAGATTATGCTTCAAGTAGAGAACTTGGTCCTGCATGGCGGCCAGCACCGGCTTGAGGCGGCTCTCCGTCTGGCGCATAGCGCGCACGAGCTCCCGATATTTTGTCTTTGTCGCAGCCAGTTTCCGCCGGCTTTCAGACCGAAGCTGCTCGTTGGAATATTGTTTTAGCTCTGCCTCCCACTCTTTGAACAGAGCCTCGGCCACGCTTTCCAGATCGCCGATTTGCTCGTGTATGGCCTCGGCAGCTTCCCGGCTTCGATCGTATTC
>DJFO01000233.1 GCA_002432555.1 Marinagarivorans sp. UBA5870 | reverse complement strand
GTGGCATCGAGCATACTTTTCCAGGGTAAGACCGGGTCCGGGTCCAGATCCAGAATAATACGGTCGGGTTTTTCAATGCGGTCACTGGTGGATCCCCAAGTGTGGAATTCGATGGTACCCATCTGCACGGCGCCTACCAGCGCTGCCGCACTGTCAATCTCCATCAGCCGGGCATGACCGGGGTCAAGAGCCGGATCAAGCTGCTTCACCGCCGGGATCGCCAGGTGTTCGGAATGCTTCTGGAAGAACTGCTCGCCTTCCAGCCCCGTCGGTAAACGCAACAGTGACACCGGGCGATCATCCAGTTGCGGCAGAATCCATTCGCTGATGTCCTCGTAAAAGTGCGCCAGGTCGATCTTGCGGGTATGGCTTTCGCTATCGATCTCCCGCTCCGGATGGGTGATCTTTACCCCGGCCAGGTTGTCCGTTTCATTCGCGCTTTTATGTTCATTCGTATTTTTGCGCTTATCTGCATCTTTGTGCGATGCGGGTTTTGCCTTGGTCGGGGCAGTCTGGCTTTTCTTTGTTGCGGCATTGCTACGGGTACCGGCCACATCGCCGGGCGTGCGCGGCTGCTCGCGGATAATCTCACTCGCTGGTTTGTCGTTGCGCAACGCGATAAACGAGGCCTGGCGCAAGCGGTTGTCGCCAGTCCATTCGGCAAATTCCACCTCACACACCAAAGTCGGCTCCAACCAATGGACATCGCGCGCTTCACTGCCGGAGATACTGTGGCTCAGCGGGGAATCGGCGCGTTCCAGCGGGCGCAGTTGGCGGTGGATGTCCTTCAGACTCGTGGCGTTGAAGCCGGTACCCACCCGGCCGGCGTAAAGCAGCTCCGCGCCGCCGGCCTTGTTGTACACACCCAGCAGGAGCGCCCCAAAACTGCTGCGGCTGCCTTGAGGCGGGGTGTAGCCCACGATCACAAACTCCTGCCGCAGGCGGCATTTCAGTTTGATCCAGTCCGCGCTACGCCGGGACACATATGGGCTGCCCAAACGTTTGCCGATAATGCCTTCCAATGACAGGGCGCAAGCGGTTTCCAGGATGCTGGTATGGCCGTCTTCAAAGGCGGTCGAGAAGCGCACCAACCCTTTGTTGTTGCCCGGCATGACACTTTCCAATGCCGCGCGCCGCTCCTCCACCGGCAGTCGGCGCATGTCGCTGCCATTGAGGAAGGGCGCATCAAATACGTAGTAGACAATATTGTGACTGCGGCCAATATCGAAGGCCCGCTGTAATGCCTGGAAGTCCGGCAGCCCTTCATCATTAAGGATCACCACCTCACCATCGAGCCAGGTGTTATCCAGCCCCAGTTCCTTGATCGCCTGCACCTGTTTGGGCATCCGATGGGTCCAGTCGTTGTCATTGCGGGTAAAGAGGCGCACCTCCCCGTCGAGGATGCGCGCCAGGATGCGATAACCATCAAACTTGACCTCGTAGAGCCACTTCCCGGTCAGCGGTTCGCTGACCAGCGTCGCCAGCTCCGGCGCTAAATGCTCCGGCAGGGTCTGGCCCGCCTTGATGGGACGAACATTGTGCGTGGATGTCTCTTTACTTGCCGACCGGCTCGCGCTTTTGCCGGCGGTGGATTTAGCCGAGGATTTTCCGGCAGGTTTCGCAGGAATATTAGCGGAACTGAGCACGCTGTCCGGCTCTTCCTTGACGATGTTGTAATCCTCCGCGCGCCGCGCCGCCTGATCGCGTTCCTTGATCAACAACCATTGTTCTTTATCGCCGCTGGCCCGCATGGTGGTGCGCACCAGATTCCAGTCGCCGCTGAGTTTTTCGCCGATCAACGTAAACTTCATTTTGCCCGCCGCATAGGCGGCGGCGGGATCATCGTCAAGCGAGCGCCAGACGCCCTGATCCCACACGATGACATCGCCCGCACCGTACTGCCCCTGCGGAATACTGCCTTCAAAACTGGCGTAAGCCATAGGGTGGTCTTCTACATGTACAGCGAGGCGTTTGTCCTGCGGGTCGAGACTTGGGCCTTTCGGCACAGCCCAGCTCTTGAGTGTGCCGTCCAGCTCCAGACGAAAGTCGTAATGCAGTCGACGCGCCGCGTGTTTTTGCACCACAAAACGCAATGCATTGGTGCGCTTTTGACGCGACGGTTTTTTTTCACGCGTTGAATTTTCTTCACGTGGCTCGGAGGTAATATCGAAGTTACGTTTGCGATTGTATTCGCTGTCGTTCTTGGTGGATTTCGCCATTGTGTGCTGTCCTTTTTTTGAAAACGGTTTTTACAGGACGTGGTTCACTTTTAGGGTCGGATTATGCTGTGCTATTCCGACCTACGCTTTGCCATATCTCAGTGGCTGGCGGTTTTTTTACGGGTAGTAGTCGACGATTTTTTGGTGGATTTGGTCGGTGTTTTCTGCGCTTTGGCGGCGGACGATTTTTTTGCGCGGCTGGTGGTTTTTTTCTTGCCCGTATCGGCGTTCTGTTTGCTTGCCGATTCCCCCTTGCCCGTTTCATTGCGTTCGCGCGGTTTGCCGCCCAGGCTGCGCTTGAGCAATTCGGTCAAATCCACAATATCTGCCGAACGCCGCTCTTCCTGATCATCGGCACGTTCCACAGATTCAATTTTTCCGGCCCGGGCTTTTTCTTCGACAAGCTGCATAATTTTATCAGTGAAGGTGTCCTGGTATTTTTCGGGACTCCACTTGGCCGACATGTCATCAACCAGCCGGCGCGCCATATCCAATTCTTTTTTATTTAAATCCACGTCCGAAATCGCATCGCCGATATCCAGGTCTTCGACATCGCGCACATCGTCCGGCCAGCGCAATAACACCATGACCAGTGCCGAAGCCAAGGGCATCACTGCAGCCAGGTGCTGGCGTGTGCGTATCACCACATTCGCCAAGGCTACCTTGTGTGTCTTACACAGAGTTTCGCGCAGTAAGGCATACACTTTTTCACCGCGTTTGAGCGGATTTAAATAGTAGGGCGTATCAATGTTTGTCAGCGGAATTTCATCGCTGTCGACAAAAGAAAAAATATCAATTGTCTGGGTAGCCTTGGGATGGGCCGCACGAATTTCTTCATCACTCAGCACCACATACTTGCCTTTCTCATACTGCACGCCTTTCACAATATGTTCTTTGGTTATCTCTTTGCCGGTTACCTTGTTAACCCGTTTATAGCCAACCGGGTCCATACTGCGCTCATCGAGCCAATCAAAATCCACCCCTTCCGATGACGTGGCAGAAACCACCCCCACCGGAATATGTACAAGGCCAAAACTGATGGCACCTTTCCAGATGGATCGCGGCATAATGTCTGCTCCTGTTACACAAGGTGGATAAAAAATCGAACCGGTTAAAGTGCTACACCGTCGCTGTAAATCACTTTTCCGGTGCGGGTGATATTGCTGATCTGTTGCAACATGGCATCGGTTACTGCTTCCGCTTCGTCTTCGCAAACACAATCCGGCGCGATAACCCAGAGCACATTGACCGGCGAACCTTGACGCCTGGATTGGTATTCAATCAAACCGACAAACCCGTCATCCGATTTCATGATGTCCGTCCACGCGATGTAATGCGAAAAATCTTTAAACATGGCTTTTTTCCTTACTGTGTTTGCATAAGAACTTGACCAGCGAGAGGAGTTTCGTTTGTAGCAAATAAATGACGGATTTTTGGTTAAACGAGTCGGGTTGGTGTGACGAGTCACATAGTGTATGGGCATGAAAATTATGTGGTCGGATTACGTTGCGCTAATCCGACCTATGATCGATGATTTGTGGAACATGTTGGTGCGGCGAGAGTCTCGATAACAGGCACTTTTAACTTTTTATGAGGATATCGTTATGAGCGACAGCCATCTTTTTCTGGTGAGTTACATTTTGAATAACCAACCCAAAACCGCTGAAATTCGCGCGGAATCCAACAGGATTTCGGTAGACCAGGCGCGGGTTTATCTGGAAGCGTTACATGCTGTCAGTTCTTCAAATGATATCTCCGACATACAGGTGATGGGCATTCACCACCACCGCCCCCACCAGACTCCCGGCCACTATCAACAGCAGGAATAAAAACCTAGGTCGGATTAGCGTAGCGTAATCCGACATCTACTCTGAACCTCCCTGCCTCCCATCTTCTCTTTACGCCGGAATCGATTTAACCCGAGGTTCCCGCGCCCACACGCGATGGTTGGCAATAGCCGCCGCAAACGCACTGAATACATCCTTGGCCGCAGGGCCTGTCACCAGGCCATCATCGGCCTCGAGCACCAGCCGCGCGGTTAATTCGCACGCTGCACCGCATAATGCTATGGCTTTCAAATGTTTATAGGCCTCTAATAAATAATGCACCGCAGTACCGCTTGCCACGAATGCTTTCGCCGCATCCTCACCGCCGGGAATAAATACCGCATCGAATGCAATGGATGGCATACCTTCCATGGAGGCATCGGGTGTTAACATCGTGCCATCGAGTGCTTTTACCGGTGCCGCTGAAGGTCCGATCAGCTTGGTACTCGCGCCTTCGCGTTTAGCTTCCTTTATAGCGTAGTCAACGTCGCTGCTGTCCACACCATCGGCTATAAGAATCGCAATCTTGCGCGATATAATATTGCCGGGCAATAAATTCACCTGACTCAATGCTGGCGATACTTCCGGCGCCGTCACCCGCAAAGGCGCTGTTGGACCTTGTGGTGGTGGTACACCAATATTTTCCGCGACCCGCGTCGCCAGCCCTAAATCGATATTGGCAAGAATCTCATTCACTTGTCGCTCG
>DJFO01000132.1:4189-5012 GCA_002432555.1 Marinagarivorans sp. UBA5870 | reverse complement strand
GCCTGTTGTTCCTGATCTGCTGGACGCTTCCGGTGGTGGCGGCGAGTCAGCAGGAAATCGAGGCGATCGACCGGCGAATCGGCGAACTGAGCGTTCAGATCCGCCACGCCAACGATAGCCAAGACCGTGCTACCGCCGCGCGCTTGAGGGAGGAGCGGGAAGTTCTGCAAGCGCAACGGATCGAACTGCGCCAGCAGGCGCGAGATGCCAGCCGCCGCGCCGAACAAACCGCTCACCGCGGCGAAGTGGACAAAACCTGGGCGACCTACCTGCCNNTGCCCGACCGGCAATTGTGCAACGCGATCGAGCACCACCGCCTCGACCTAGTCAAAAAAGTGATGGACAGCGGCGAGATCGACTTGCAGCGCCCCAACGATACCTGCGCATTCCCGCTCGCCAAGGCCGCGGCCTTGGGTCAAACCGACATTGTGCAGTACCTATTGCTGCGCAAATCCCCCCTGGCAATACGTGTCCCCGGGGCCACTCTCAACGCGCTCAACAGTACCGCGGCGAGTCCGCAGGACCGCACCGCCCTGCTTGAGTTGCTGAAAAAATACGGGGCGGAGAAAAAACTCGCACCGTCCCCTCTCGCTGCAAGCCCCGCGAACTTACGGCCGACGCTCGCGGCCGATGCCGGCGAACTTCCGCTCGAATCCACTTTGCTGCACGCGCTGGAAAAGGGCCACCTCAACAATATCCTGTGGCTGCTGGAGCACGGCGCCAACCCCAGCGAGGAGGGCCTCGGCCGCACCGCGCTCATGTTCGCGGTGGACAGCAATGATCTCGATAAAGTCATCGCCCTGGTCAACGCCGGAGCGGATGT
>DJFO01000132.1:0-4169 GCA_002432555.1 Marinagarivorans sp. UBA5870 | reverse complement strand
CGCGGTTTGAACGAATTATCGGCGCTCGCCTACGCGGAGCAGCGGCAGCAGCGCATGGGTGGGCGGAAAAAAGTCGAGATGGACGAAATCATCGTCTTCCTGAAAGCGCGCGGGGCGACCAAATCGGCGGCGGACCTGCGCACAGCCGACGCCAGGTANNCTGTTATAATGCCGCCCACTTTCAACGGCCAGCGGCCGCACTCCTGCCGGAGTGGCGAAATTGGTAGACGCAGTGGATTCAAAATCCACCGGACTAACCCTCCGTGTCGGTTCGAGTCCGACCTCCGGCACCACACACCCTTATAAATCAAGCACTTAGATAAAAATCTCAGAAATCCCCACAATCTACCCAACAAAAAACTCAGCGCTCAAATAAGAAACTGAATCTGGATGACTTGGGCTTGCGAGACATACGTGTGAGCTGGGCATACTCAGGCGAGCACTTCGCTGAAATCCGACGCTCTGGCGATCCGTCAAAATACCTCAATGCTCTGGACGAAATTCAGGCAAAATTTCTAAGGGTCGAGCTTAAACTGGAAGATTAGTGGGAGGATCACACCCGAGCGAGTTTTTAGGGCCAGAGATCGTGTGTTACGCACGGTCTAGGGAAATGACACAGATTTATGGACACTCCCACAAAAGGTTAGTACGTCGTGCTAACGCCGTTTATGAAAATAAAACCCTACGTGGCTCTGTATCATTTTTTCGGTGTTCTTACGTTATTGCTGGGCCGATTTTCGCTCTTGGCATCACTGCCCCAAAATACTACTGCTTGACCAATATATAGATCATATTCGCCACATTTACGGGTTGCGAAAAAACATATCCTTTAACTCTGAGCGCAGCTTTCAAAAACCGGCGGTCCGCGAAGCATTCATCGCAAACAAACTCGATAAATTGACTGTCGAGAAATGTGCAAACGACCAAATGAAAGAAAGCCTTGGCGTTGTCAACCGGATGCTCTGCTGAGCGCTTACGCTGCATTCGCACGCCCACGACTGTAATGCTTATCCCGGTTTCACATGCATTATGAGACAGAACGCAAGGGAAGGTCTCTCCAAAAAATGCAATGTTTCTGGCGCCAGGGCGATAGAAGCGGACATCTATTGATTATTGACTGCTGGAATGTGCGGCACAACAACAAGCCGATCTTCTCGCACGGTCCCACCAAGCAGTTGTAATGCACACCAAGGTGTGTTTTCATATTTGGGCCACGCTTCGCTAAGCGAGATCTCCAGGTACGTCCATTTTGCCCGACTATTCAGTCTGCGATCACCAGTAGGAGCACTCTCGGTTTCCATCCGCTTTGCCGAATCAGCGGCTTCCTTTCGGGCGACATTTCATTATGCAGTCGGCCCCGGTACTGACGTTGGCGGAATATGTATTCGGTCCATGGTGCGATGATGTAAACAGAATCTTTCAATCTCCGCTTTTCCAGCCTTCTCAGGTTGTACTCTGGCTAGCGCCGCTCCCATGACTGTCGGACAGCCAAATGGCGGAGAGCTTCACTCAACGAATCCTTCTGTGGTGCGCCGGCGGTGCGAACAACATTAGGCATTCTTGTTTCAATTAAAACGTTTGCACGACAAGGGAAACAGCCGTGATGATTCAAAAGCGAATTCGCTGCTTATTAATTTTAGCGTGTATATCTCAGGCTGCTTTTTCCGCAGAGGTGGTGGTTGAATACCAATACGACGCGCAGGGTCGAGTCACTTTCGTTAAGGACGGTGTCAACGGCAATCGGGATTACGACTATGACGCTGCGGGAAATCGGACCCAGACGTCCGTCGGTCAAGCACAGGACGATCCAGTTCTTCCGCCTGCGCCACCACCTCCCACCGGGTTGAGTTGCTCGCTGATCGCGCCGAATGTCTATCGGGCCCAGTGGAGTGGCTCCGCCACCTATTTTATTGTGCGATCGACTGCTACGACGAATCCGGAACGTCAAACAACGAGCAATTCCTTCGTCATCGACCAAGGTGGCGCGACGTGCAGCTGGGTGAAGGCCTGCAACCAAAGCAATGTATGTAGCGCAAAAGTTACCTTCTAAGGAAAGTCGGAAATGAAAGATTTAAAGCCATTTTCTCCGGTGCTGATCATTTTAGCCATTCTCGGGTGCCTGGCGACGCCGAGTTACGCTCAACAGCTGTCACCGCCCGAGTATCAAGTGAAGGATCGGATGGGTATAAACGTCACCTCTGGTCAAGTCGTGGTCGAAATCGACACCTTGACCATTGGTGGTGAGCGGGGCTTAAGTCACAAGGTGGCGAGCTATAGCAGCAACTTCATTCAACAAAACGCTGGCGGAGCCTATGTCGGCATCTATGACATGTACTTTGGTGCCGCTGTTTATACCAAGATTTTTTCATCGGCCGGCGGGACCCGTTATCGAAATGTCGATGCTTTTAGCCCACACAGTCCAGGCGATCATTTTCGCGATACCGACAACGGTATATGGGTGATGCGGGTTCACGATCACCTGGGTTCACAGGATTTCAAAGTTATCGCCGGGGGCTATGCGCGTGGCTATTTCTTCTCCGACAGTGGTAGTTATGTGTACGAAGCCTTGCGCGACAAGCGCCACAAACTCGAGATTCCGGCGGGCAAGCCAGGGCATCTATTGTGGACCAAGCCAGATGGCACTCAGACGTGGTTTTTGCGCGGCTTATCGAATATCACCGCCCGAACCAAAGGTTACATTGAAAAAATCGTGTATCCCAATGGCTTCACAATATACGTCACGAGAAATGTTGGGAATTCGGCTGGGCTCAACAGCATCGAAACCAACACGGGTTTCCAGCTGAAATACAATTATGTTTTCGACAACACCGTAAGTTATGGGGTTGGATCTGGTAATACGTGGAGTGAAAACCCGCCGGAGAGCAATTCGACCTGGACGAGCAATAATGCCAAATCCATTGTTGGCCTCAACACGGCTATCGAACGATGCACGACAAGCCAACCCGGAGTTTGTGTCGCGGCCGGAGACACCTGCCCGGCCTTCTTCGCGGGTTCCGGACAATCCTGCACGACTTTGGGAAACGCTTGGCCGACCGCCAGCTTTTCCTGGCCGAAAGGCATGCCTCGGGCGTTATTTTTTGGGGAAAACAAGTATACGGCCAAAGATGCTGCCGGACGGACAACCGAGGTCAACCTGAAGGCGTTTGATAAGTATCTCAGCGAAACGGGCACCCCGATCTCCAGCCAACCGGCCTACCCCGTCGGCAAGGCGTTCGTTCCCCGAATCCAAAGTATCAAGCCAGCTGGCAGCAGCGTGCCGACAGTCTCCTACACCTTTAAAAACTATCCTGAGTGGATAACGGAGGAAATCAACTGGAAGGGACCGGTGGATAACTCGATCATGCCGGGCGCATACATTTACTCGATTCCGGGTGAGACCGCCCTCGTATTAACAGCCACGGGCGTCAACGGATCGGCAGTTTATGACCGCCCCAGATACAGCGAAGTTTTTCCGAACCCGACTCAGTATGTGGGTGCCGATGGCATCACGGTCAAGTCCCTTAAGGATATTGCAGGCGGTCTCCTTTTTGTGCGATCCATCGAGTCGGTGACCACCTTCTATGACAGCTATCGGAATCTCCCGGCGTATCAACACACTGNNACACTGACCTCAACAAGAAAGAATATCGATACGACGATCGAGGCAACCTAATCAAAATCATCACACATCCGACAGAAAGTGGCACCAATCCGGCAACTACTGTGGTTGAAGCGGATTATCCGGACGACGGGGAATGCACCAACCCAAAGACCTGCAATCGACCCAACTGGATCAGCGACGCAAAAGGCAATAGGACACTCTATACCTACCACGAAGCGTCGGGTCAGGTGGCGACCGTCACTCAGCCGCCGAACGAGCGAGGAATCGCAGCTCAAATCCGTTATGGGTACGAGCAGCACTACGCCCAGTATCTCAATCACAATAATCAGAAGGTGCCTGCGCAGGACCCCATCTGGCTGAAGACAAGTGAGCGGTATTGCGTGAATAGTGCCTATCTGAGTGGCTCGTGCGCAGCTGCTGATGAAGTGGTCAAAACGTTTCAATACGATTCGGACAACCTCTTTCTGACCAGCGTCACTGTGTCGGATCCAGGCACCGGTCAAACCCAAACCACGTGTTACGAATACGATATCTACGGCAACACCAT
>DJFO01000055.1:4025-4836 GCA_002432555.1 Marinagarivorans sp. UBA5870 | reverse complement strand
ATTTACGCCTATGTCACCTTGATGAGCGGGACGGAACCCAGTGAGACCCTGCGCAAGGAGCTGATCGCCCTGTGTGCACAGGAGATAGGCGCAATCGCCAAACCCGATGTGATTCAGTGGGCGCCGGGGCTGCCAAAAACACGCTCCGGCAAAATCATGCGGCGCATATTGCGCAAAATTGCCGCTGGGGAAATCGAATCTTTGGGTGACNNCGACGCTCGCCGACCCTGGCGTAGTCGCGGACCTGATCGCCCGCCGCCCCGGGGCGTAAAGGTCCGAGGCGCTTTACTTTGCCCGGCTTCTTCAGTAGGGTGCCCGGATTTATTGACGAGTCCCGGGCCGCGTTGGGTTTGGGTAGGAGACAGAGATGAAAGTGGCAAAAGATTGTGTAGTGTCGATTCATTACACCCTGACCGACGACGACGGCAATGTGATCGACTCGTCCCGTAACAGCGACCCGCTGAACTACTTGCACGGCGCCGGTAATATTATCCCCGGCCTGGAGCGCGAGCTGGTCGGCTGTGAAATCGGCACCCACAAACAGGTTAAAGTGGAGCCGGCTGATGGTTACGGCGAGATTGATGTCGACCTGATCCAAACGCTGCCCCGCGACGCGTTTTCCGGCGTTGACGAAATCGAAGTGGGCATGGAGTTTCACGCACGCGGGCCCCAGGGCCAGGTGCAGGTGGTGGTGGTGAAGGACGTGGCCGACGACGGCATTACCATAGACGCCAACCATGCGCTCGCCGGCAAAGTACTGAATTTTGACGTAACCGTGGAAGCCGTGCGCGCCGCCACGCCGGAAGAAATC
>DJFO01000055.1:0-3956 GCA_002432555.1 Marinagarivorans sp. UBA5870 | reverse complement strand
GGCTTCCGCCTGCTAAACTGGTAATAAAGACACGCTTTAATCACTGCAGTCTGCGTAGACTGCTAAGGAAAAGATGTGGAAAAAGTGAAACTCTCCCGGATCACTCCGGAACACAGTCTGAACGTACTCTCCCAACTCGAAGTCTCCCGCCTGGCGCACGCCAGCGATACTAAACTCTACGAAAATTTTCGGCGCTGCGCCCTCGCCGTGCTGAATACCGGCGAAAAAACCGACAACACCAGTGAAATCATGGAGACCTACAAAGATTTCTCCATCCGGGTGATCGCCCAGGAGCGCGGCATTAAACTGGAAATTCACAACGCGCCCGCCAGCGCGTTCGTCGATGGCGAAATGATCAAAGGGATTAAGGAGCATTTATTCTTAGTGCTGCGGGACCTCATTTACATCGACAATGAACTGAAAGAAAACCGCAATATTGATTTCAACACGTCCGCCGGCATCACCAATGGCGTGTTCCACATAGTGCGCAACGCCGGTGTGCTGAAACACAACAGCGACAGCAACCTGATCGTCTGCTGGGGCGGCCACAGCATTGGCGAAGAGGAGTATCAGTACACCAAAAAGGTGGGATACGAACTCGGGCTGCGCGGGCTGGACATATGCACCGGCTGCGGGCCGGGCGCCATGAAAGGCCCCATGAAGGGCGCCACTATCGCGCACGCCAAACAGCGCCTAGCGGGCCGTTACTTAGGGATTACCGAGCCGGGAATTATCGCCGCCGAGTCACCGAACCCGATCGTCAACCAGCTGGTGATCATGCCGGATATCGAAAAGCGTCTGGAGGCATTTGTGCGCACTGGCCACGGCATAGTGGTGTTTCCGGGCGGCGCCGGCACGGCGGAGGAAATACTTTATATTCTCGGGATCTTATTAAATCCGGAAAACGAGCATATGCCGTTCCCGCTGGTATTTACCGGCCCGCGCACCGCCGAGGCCTACTTTAAGCAGATTAATGAATTCATAGGCGCGACCGTCGGCCCGCGGGCTCAGTCGCTCTATAAAATCATCGTCGACGATCCGGCGGCGGTGGCCGTTTACATGAAACAGAAAGCGGCCGAGGTGCAGGCGTTTCGCCGCCAGTCGCAAGACGCTTATTATTTCAACTGGGTCCTGCGGGTGGCCGACGATTTTCAGCGACCCTTCAAACCGACCCACGACAATATGCGCTTGTTGAACTTGCATCGCCAACAAGCCCCCCACGAACTGGCGGCGAACCTGCGCAAGGCTTTTTCGGGCATAGTGGATGGCAACGTCAAGGAACACGGCATTCGCGCCGTCGCCGAAAAAGGGCCTTACGAAATTAGCGGCGAGAAGGATGTGATCGGGCCCCTGGACGCCCTGCTGCGGTCCTTTGTTGCGCAAAAACGCATGAAAATTCCCACCCAGGAATATGTGCCTTGTTACCGCATTGTCGGCTGAGGGCAAACCCGTCGCGGCACCTGGCGGACGCGAACTCAAGCGCGCTGCTGGGGTCTCGGTAGGGATTCGCTTGATGTGGTTCAGTGCGCGATCCTTGTGGTGGAACCCGCTTTGCGGTTCCAACCTACGCTGCGCCACTTTTCAACAATTGCGTGACCTTGGAAAAGAAAGCGAATTCAAAGCGAACCTGAATTTCAAGCGAACCTAAATAATAGCCCGGAGATCTTTTGATGTCTGACAAAGATCATTTTCAAGCGCTGCTGGGCGAGGATGTCACCCCGATCAAGCAGGAAAAACGGATCAACGTCGAAAAAGCCAACACCGACGCAAAAACTCTCGCGCTCCGTCGCGATCGCGCCCAGAGCGAAACCGCTACGCCGCAGGATCCGCTCGCGGGAGAGCCCCTCACCATGGTCGACCCCTTGGCCGAACTCAGTTTCCGTCGTCCGGGGGTGCAGCACGGGGTGTTTCGCAACCTGCGCCAGGGCAAATACTCGGTGGATGCGCGCCTGGATCTGCACAAAATGACCGTCGATCACGCGCGCCGCGAAATTTATCAGTTCATTTTGGACTGTATGGAAAACGACGTGCGCACCGCGCTCGTCATGCACGGCAAAGGCGAAGGGCGGGAACAGCCCGCCGTGTTGAAAAGTTGCGTCGCCCACTGGCTGCCGCAAATGGAAGAGGTGCTCGCGTTTCACTCCGCTCAGAAAATTCACGGTGGCCTGGGTGCCACCTATGTGCTGTTGCGCAAAAGCGAGCGCAAAAAACAGGAAACCCGCGATCGGCTGCAGGGGGAGGGCAAATATGCCGGAAAATAATTCCTAGCGGCCGGCTCCCCCCACAGGGTCACCGCGCCGCGCCGGCGGGCTTCGTTGAATTTAGTAGGAAATGGTAATGCTCTATCCCATGTTTGCCTTGGTCCTGGTGACTTTCACCGTTCTTGTGATCAACTTCATCTGGCGCGTGCACGCGGTGCGGGCGCGGCAGGTTTCCATCAAGTATTTCCGCGTTTTCGATGGCGCGGATGCGCCCGAACATATTAAGGCCGGGGCGCGTCAGTACGCCAATCTGTTTGAATTGCCCGTCCTGTTTTACGCGGCGGGACTTGCGGCCATTGCCCTAAAGCTGGAGTCGGATCTGCTCATCAATCTCGCTTGGGTCTTTGTCGTGTTTCGCCTGATCCACGCCATGATCCACATGTCCTACAATAATGTCGTACACCGCATGCTGAGCTTTTGGGGCGGCGGACTCACGGTGCTGGCCATGTGGATTGTATTGATGATCGACTACACGGCGCAAACTTAAGCCGAGGCAACACCAATATGCGCAAAATCGCCGGCGTGACCCTGCTGATAATATTGACCGCGTGTGCCAGCCTGTCGAAGGACGAATGCCGCACGGCGGACTGGCAGATGATCGGCTACGAGGACGGCTCACGCGGCAGGCTGCTCAATACCATTGGCAATCACCGCAAGGCCTGCGCCAAAGTTGGCGTAACGCCGGACATGGCGGCCTATGAAGCGGGCCATCAAAAAGGCGTGCGCACCTATTGCACGAGCGACCAAGGTTTTAAATTGGGCGTCGGCGGCGGGTTATATAACGGAATTTGCGGGGCTTCCCGGGAACGGGATTTTTTACGCGGTTACGCGGCGGGCAAGGAGCGCCACGATTTGCGCAAAAACGTCGCGGCGCTGGAGAAAAAAATCGCGGATTATTACGGCGACCTCGACGATATGGCGGCGGATGCTGAAGCNNCGCCGCTGAACGCAAGGAGCATCTGCGGGCGATTAAATCGCTGCAGCGGCAGCGCGCGGAGATGCGCGAGGATCTGCGGCATTTGGAGGCAGAATTTGCCGACCGGCAAGAGGCGCTCGACGAACTGCTGCTGCGGCAGTCCGAGTGGCCGGAATAAAAGCACTCGGCCGCGGAATTCGCGGGTATCACCTGATATTTCATTCCAATAACAACTCGAGGTCGCCATGTCTCTCAAATGGATTCTCCCTGTTCTCGCCTTAACCGCTTGTGGTTTACACACCGACAAACCGACCCCTTCGGCCGACGCTGCCGCACCCGTGACCGCCGCTCCCGCGTTCAACAGCTTCACCGGGAAAAACCTGCGGCTGATCGGCCGGTTCGATAGAGCCACGCCGGGTCGCGCGCGATTTACCTGGTCCGGTTCGGCACTGGAATTCCGCTTCACGGGCACGGCGGCGGAAATCGCTCTGGCGAGCACGGGCCAGGTTCGTTTTGAGGTAGAAGTGGACGGTGTCGCACGCGACCTCTGGGTGGAAGCGGGGGAAAAGGTTTATCCGCTAGCCAGCGGCCTGGCGCCCGGCGAGCACCGGATTCGCCTGACCCGCTTGACCGAATCCTTCGCGTTGGTAAGCGCGCTCATCAGCGATCCCGTTGTTGACGGCCACTTGCTGCCGCCTCCCCCGGCACCGCAGAGACGCCTGCTGGTTCTGGGGGATTCCATTACCGCGGGTTACGGCGTGGAAGGGGCGAGCCAGTCC
>DJFO01000356.1 GCA_002432555.1 Marinagarivorans sp. UBA5870 | reverse complement strand
GTTGCAGACCCAAGCTGAGGAAATCCTGGGTACGGCGCAATATACGGCGCCGGAATATTTTGTGGGTGAAGTCGGCACGCCGCGCTCGGACCTTTTTTCTCTTGGCGTCATTGCATACCAGATGCTGTCCGGTCGTCTGCCCTACGGCGCCGAAGTGGCAAAAGCGCGCACGCGCGCCGCGCAGCGCCATCTGGTGTATGCCTCCGTCTTGGCGGAGGATCGGGAAATTCCCGTCTGGCTCGATGCGACCCTGAAAAAAGCGGTGCACCCAAATCCCGAGCGGCGGTACGGGGAATTGTCTGAATTCCTTTACGACCTGCGCCACCCGGGCCGGGAATTCCTCAACAAAACCCGCTCGCCGCTAATCGAACGCAATCCGCTCGCCTTTTGGCGCGGAGTGTCGTTGGTGTTATTTTTAGTGGTGGTGATTTTGGCGGGGAAGCTCGCCGGATCCTGAGCGCTCGGGCGCGAGTGCGTCACCGCCAGACGGCCTCTGCCGATTTATTCCTACTCCTTCTGCCCCGCGAGCACTGGCCTTTTCAGCGACCGCTTACTGCGCCCGCGGCCAAATAAGCTCGATATGTTTGCCGCTGAACGTGAAATAGCAAACAGGTTTTTCATTTTGCTTTTGCTAGAATTCGGGTTCAACCTACATCAAGGAGGAATACAAAGGTGTATCGGAAACTTCCCAAATACGTCAAACAATCCACCAACTGGAGCTGCTGGGCGGCTTCCACGGAATCCTGGTTGGCACTCTTGCCGTTCGGCCGCAAGCCGTCGCAACAGGAGCTCATCGACGTGTACGCCACCCATGCAGATGGCGGGCTGGAGCCGACCGGCGAAGGCCGCAGTTTCGAAACCCTCGCCGGAGATTTTGGTATTGCTCATACGGTGATGAAAGGCAAAACCCTTAGCATGGCTTTTATCGAGGAAAAACTGAAAATCAGCCATGTTCTGCTGGTTTACAATCTTAGTAGCGGCGCTTCCCATGCGAACGTCGTGTATGGCACGGGTTACCCGACCGGCAGTCAGAAAATGCTTAGCGTTATGGATCCCTCGGAAACGGTGCCGGATAAAGTCACCGGCCTCTATCGCAATAGACCCTTGTCTTTTTATACGCAGAGAGACTTTGTGGTGGTCGGTTGGCGCGGCAACTGAGCCGCGCGCGTTACAATCGAAAAGGCCGGGCGAAATTCTGCGTCCAATAGTGGCGGTAGAACGAGTCGGGATTGATGCGGTAGCCGAACCCAAATTCGGTGTAGTGGCCCGACATGATATTTTCGCAATGGCCGGGGCTGCTGAGCAGGCTCTCCATCACGATAGTAACCGTGCGTTGCCCCGCCGCCAGATTTTCCCCCACGTGCGACCACACATAGCCGGTGCGGGTCACCCGATCGCTGACGGAGGAACCGTCGCTGCCCGCGTGCTCGAAAAAGTCATTGGTCGCCATGTCCTCGGAATGGGTGATGGCCGCCTGCTGCAGACGGCAGTTCCAAATCAATTTGCCCACTGCGGGACGCGCATTTGGGCCGCACGAGCGCGCTATGGTGCGCGCCTGATTGACCGCGGCGAGCATTTCGACATCCAGGTCTGACATGCACTCGTCGATCACCGCCTGCGAGGTGGTGTAGATGTCGGCGATGGTGGTGAACTGCCAGGTGGTGCCATCACTGAGGGCGAGGCCCTCGCTGGACATAAGCGCGGGGTCGACGGTGATGGTGTAGACGGTGCTCGGTGCCCACAGGCCCGTCGGGCGGAATACCAGCAGGTCCGCTTCGGGCCGTGTCACACTGCCGGGCAATGGGCCCGCGGCCGAGGCAACGGTAATCGCTTGATTCAGTTCCAGCCCCTGCATTAAATCCGCGTCGAACTGCACGCTGATGGGACTGACGAGGGCTACCCGGATCTCGCCCGGGCCGGGAAAGGCTGCCGCCACGTTGAGCTTGCCGTCTTCCGTTGGCAGCGGGTCCGTGGGCACAGGCGCAGGTGGCGGAACCTGGCCGCCGGGAGGCGGCGCATCCGGGCCGGAGACGGGCGCGGGAACCGATGCGCTTTTGGTGTCGGAACTATCGCAGCCGCCGCACGCTAGGGCCATGGCCAGCGCGAATCCAGAAAAAAGTTTCTTTATCATCATCGTCAACATTCTAGGTGTTCCGCCGCCAGGGTGTCCGACCGAGATCACAGCCCGCGAGTGACTGATTCGCGCTTTCCCGCCACCCACATTTTCCCGTCACTGTCCCTGTGCGCCGGTAGGGTGCGCCGGCGCGCCCCTCGTCTTCCAGCCATAGACCATGGGCGTAGGGGAAAGTGTGATGTGGCGAATAAAACCGCTTTGGTTGGGCGCGGCCTTGGGGGGAGCGCTGGCGATCGGCGCTCTGGATACGACAGCCGCGCCTGTGTCCCTGGACAAGATCACCATTGCCGAAATCAACGCCGCTTTTAAAGCGGGTACTCTCACGTCGGAGCAACTGGTGCAGATGTACCTGAAACGCATCGAAGCCTTCGACGAGCGGGGCCCGAAAATCAACTCGGTGATCACCCTCAACCCGCAAGCGCTGGAGCTGGCCCGCGCTTTGGACGCTGAACGCGGAAGCAAAGGACCGCGCTCGCCACTGCACGGGATTCCCGTGGTGCTCAAGGATAATTTCGATACAGTGGATATGCCGACCACCGGTGCCTCGGTGCTGCTGGAGGGGTCGCTTCCGCCGGACGATGCGTTTCTGGTGAAAAAACTGCGCGACGCCGGGGCCATTCTGCTCGCGAAGGTAAATCTGTCGGAATTCGCCTCCGGCGGCGCCCACAGTTCCCTCGGCGGTCAAACGCTCAACCCCCACGACCTCACGCGCTCGCCGGCCGGCTCCTCCGGCGGTACAGGCGCGGCCATAGCGGCGCTTTTTGCTCCCCTCGGTTACGGTACCGATACGGGGGGTTCTATTCGCGGCCCGTCCACCTCCAATGGCATAGTCGGCCTCAAGCCGACCCACGGATTGCTCAGC
>DJFO01000289.1:4051-4195 GCA_002432555.1 Marinagarivorans sp. UBA5870 | reverse complement strand
GATCGAAAAAATCGCCGAGCTGGTCAAGGATAAGAAGATCGAGGGCATTTCCGAAATCCGCGATGAGTCGGACAAAGACGGGCTGCGGGTGGTGATCGAGATCAAACGGGGCGATATGGGCGAGGTGGTGCTGAACAACCTCTA
>DJFO01000289.1:0-3946 GCA_002432555.1 Marinagarivorans sp. UBA5870 | reverse complement strand
AAGGCGCGCGAGCGCGGCCATGTGTTGGAAGGTCTGGCCATCGCCATCGCCAATATCGACGATGTGATCAACCTGATCAAACAATCCTCCACGCCCGCCGACGCCCGGGAAGCTTTGATAAACAAGGGCTGGCCGATTTCAGTGGTGCGCGAATTTCTCGAGCGGTCCGGCGGTGGCGCCTGTCGGCCGGACGATCTGGAGCCGCAATACGGGCTGCGCGATCAACATTATTATCTCTCCCCGGTGCAGGCCAAGGCCATCCTCGATTTGCAACTGCATCGTCTCACCGGCATGGAGCACAATAAGCTGCTCGCCGAATACGAAGAAAAGCTGCTGCAAATTGCCGAATACCTGGAGATCCTCGGCAATCCAGAGCGCCTGATGAGCGTGATTCGCGAAGAACTCGAAACGATCGAAAGAGACTACGGCGATGAGCGTCGCACGGAGGTCCAGTCCTCGCGTTCCGATCTGACCCACGAAGACCTGATCAACGAAGAGGACCGGGTGGTGACTATCTCCCNNCGGCCACGGCGGTGAAGGACGAGGACTTTGTTGAGCACCTGCTGATTGCCAACACCCACGATTATCTGCTGTGTTTCACCAATGTCGGCAAGGTGTTCTGGCTGAAGGTGTACCAGATCCCGATCGCCAGCCGCACCTCCCGCGGCCGGCCCATGGTCAATTTACTGCCACTGGAAGAGGGCGAACGCATCACCGCGGTGATGCCGGTGCGAGAATTCCCGGACAACCAGTTTATTTTTATGGCAACCGCCCAGGGCATTGTGAAAAAGACGCCGCTGGAACAATTTTCCCGTCCGCGCAGTGTCGGCCTGCGGGCAATCGAATTGGACGAAGGTGATGTGCTGGTGGGCACGGCGCTGACCGACGACAGCCGCGACGTTATCCTCTTTGCCTCCAACGGCAAGGCGGCGCGTTTTGACGAGGCCCAGGTGCGGTCGATGGGCCGGACGGCCCGCGGGGTGCGCGGCATTCGCCTGGAAGAGGGGCACAAGGTGATTTCCATGGTGATTCCACAGGTGGGCGGCATGGTGTTGACCGTCAGCGAAACCGGCTACGGTAAACGCACCCCGGTGGAAGATTTCCCGAAAAAGGGCCGCGGTTCGCAGGGCGTCATTGCGCAGCAGACCACGGAGCGCAACGGCGGATTGGTCGGCGCGGTGCAAGTGTTCGAAAGTGACGAGATCATGCTGATCTCCGATCAGGGTACCCTCGTGCGCACCCGCGCGGACGAAGTATCACTGCTCAGCCGCAATACCCAGGGCGTGCGCCTGATCAAAACCCGCGAAGGCGAGCGCATAGTCGGGCTGGAGCGGTTGGAAGAACAGCCGGATGCAGCGCCGGATGACGCACCTGCCGAAGGTTAACCTACTCATTATTCGCGAGTAAATTCAGTGAGCGAGCCGAAGGATTTCCATAGCGCGCCGGCAGGGGCGACCGAGCAAGAATTGCTGGCAGGGTTGCGCGACCAGATCGATGCCATCGATCATCAGATTGGGGATTTAATCAGCGCCCGGGCCGTCTGTGCGCAGCAGGTAGCCGAAATCAAGCGGCGCTTCAGTCCTGGCGAGGTCCCGGTGTTCTACCGGCCGGAGCGAGAGGCCCAGGTATTGCGCCGCGCCATGGAGCGCAACCGCGGTCCGCTCAACAACGAGGAATTCGCGCGCCTATTCCGCGAGATTATGTCCGCCTGCCTCGCGCTCGAAAATCCGGTCAAGGTTGCCTATCTCGGGCCTGAAGGGACGTTCACCCAGCAGGCGGCACTCAAACATTTTGGCCATTCGGCCCATACGGTTTCTCTGGCCGCGATCGACGACGTATTTCGGGAGGTCGAGGCGGGCGCAGCGCATTTTGGTGTGGTGCCGGTGGAAAATTCTACCGGCGGCGTAGTCGCCCATACCCTCGACAATTTCATGGAGTCCAATCTGCGGATCTGTGGCGAGGTGGTACTGCGGATCCATCACCATCTGATGGTCTCCGACGTTACCAAGCCGGACAAGATTTCGCGCATCTATTCCCACTCCCAATCCTTCGCCCAGTGTCGCAAGTGGTTGGAGACACACTTTCCGAACGCCGAAAAAGTGCCGGTCAACAGCAATGCCGAGGCCGCTAAGCGTGTCAAGAGCGAGTGGAATTCCGCGGCGATTGCCGGCGCAATGGCCGCCGATCTTTACGGTTTGACGATACTGGCAGGCAATATAGAAGACCGGCCGGACAACGCGACGCGGTTTTTGATTATTGGTCCGCAAGCAGTGGCCGCCAGCGGCGACGATATAACCTCCATAGTGGTGGCCATGCGCAACGAACCGGGAGCACTCCACAATCTGCTTGAACCGTTTCACCGGCTGAACATCGACCTGACCCGGGTAGAAACTCGCCCATCGCAGACCGGTCCTTGGACCTATGTTTTCTTTCTGGATTTTGTCGGCCATGCGCAGGACGAAAAAATCGCCAGTGCGTTGAAGGACGTCGCCCGGAATGCCTCGGACTTGAAAGTGCTCGGCTCCTATCCAAAAGGAGTTCTCTAGTGGATCGCCGCAAAAGGTTGCGGGCATTATTCTGGCGTGGCGCCGCGTTGTTATTCCTGCGGGCGGCAGCAGTGTGGCTTTTTTCTGAATTGATTTGAGTGGTCGGCATGAGTAATCAGGCGAGGCCGGTGCGGCGACTGGTAGTGGTGGGACTCGGTTTGATCGGCGGCAGCCTGGCGATTGCGGCCCGCCAGCGCGGCCTTTGCGAGAGTGTTATAGGCGTGGTGCGGCGCCAAGATGTATGTGACACGGCTGTGGCCATGGGCGTAGTTGACTCCGCGGTGCTTTCCGTTGCGGAGATAGCGCCAACATTGGGGGAGGGCGATCTTATTTTCATCGCCGTGCCGACCCTGTCAGTGCTNNGCGTATTGGAGCAGATCCGTTCGACGGTGGCGGCCGAGGTGACCGTAACCGATGGCGCGAGCGTAAAGGGCAGTGTGCTGGCCGATGTGCAAGCGGTCTATGGTACAGTGCCGCCCCAGGTAGTGCTCGGGCATCCTATTGCCGGGTCGGAAAAGAGCGGCGTGGAGGCATCGAACCCGAATCTCTTCGTCAAACACCGTGTGATCCTCACCCCGACCGACGAGACGGACCCACGCCATCAGGAGCGGGTCACCCGCTTGTGGCAGGGAGTCGGTGCGGAAGTGCTCCANNTTGTCGGTGACCGAGCACGATGAAATCCTCGGCGCGACGAGCCATTTGCCGCACGCTATCGCTTTTTCCCTGGTTGATACGCTCGCTCACGACAGCAACAATGAACAAATTTTTCGATACGCCGCGGGGGGATTTCGTGATTTCACCCGGATTGCGTCGAGCGACGCGGTGATGTGGCGAGACATAATGCTCGCCAACGACCGCGCCGTGATAAAAGCGATCGACCTGTTCGTCGCTAATGTCACTCGGATGCGGCAGGCAATTGAGCAGCGCGACGGCGAGGCGCTGCTCGACACATTTTTACGAGCCAAGGCGGCCCGAGATCACTTCTCCAAAATGCTTACTGCGCGCAACGGCGTGCGCGTTGACGGAGAATGATATTTGGCCCGGCCGCGAGTTTTTCTATAATGGCGTCCGCCCCCGGCGGCCCGTCTAGCAGTAGGATCCCTTTATATGGCACAAGATTTTTCCATGACCCACCTCAAACAACTGGAGGCGGAGAGCATCTACATCATCCGCGAGGTTGCGGCGGAATTCGACAAGCCGGTGATGCTGTACTCCATCGGNNATCGGCAAGGATTCGGCGGTCATGATGCACCTGGCGATGAAGGCCTTTGCCCCGGGCAAACCGCCCTTTCCGCTGATGCACGTGGACACCACTTGGAAATTCAAGGAGATGATCACGTTCCGCGACAATCGCATCAAGGAGCTGGGCTGGGACCTGATTGTGCATATCAACCAGGAAG
>DJFO01000231.1:406-10162 GCA_002432555.1 Marinagarivorans sp. UBA5870 | reverse complement strand
ATTTTAAAGCTGGTGATGCTGGCACTGCTGGTGTGGTCGGTGCGCAGGGGTTACACCCAGCGGGTCCGTTTGCGCATGATGATGTACCGCGTCACCAAATTCATCGGTCGCTGGTCGATGGTGGATGTCTATGTGGTGACGCTGCTGACGGCCGTGGTGCAGTTTGGTTTAATAGGCCAGGTTGAACCCGGCCCGGCCCTGTTGCCCTTTGCCGCGGTGGTGGTGCTCACCATGCTCGCCGCCGAGACCTTCGACCCGCGNNCTGATCTGGGATCATGCCCATCACACGCAACAGCGGGAACGCACCCTTAGCCAACTCAATGATTTGACTCAGACAGAAGCCCAAAATCGTGCAGAATCTCAATCCTCTTCCCCCTAGTCAATTGCGCCGCTCAGGAGTCTTGGTGTGACCGAAAACCGTCCCAAGCTTCGCACTGCGCGCTCTATTTCACCCATTTGGATCGTCCCTCTGGCGGCACTCGTTGTCGCCGCCTGGCTGGCCGTGCACTCTTGGCAGCAAAAGGGCACCGAGATCGAAATCATTTTTGACAGCGCCAACGGAATTGAAGTCGGCCAGACGCAAATCCGGCTGAAAGACGTGCCGGTCGGCAAAGTGACCAAAATGCGCCTGAGCACCGATTTATCCAAGGTGCGGGTATTCGCTCTGCTCGATCGCCAGGTCAGCCGTCACCTCAGCGAGAATAGCCGGTTCTGGTTAGTCAGTCCGCGCGTGAGCACCAGCGGAGTGTCCAACTTGGGAACCTTGATTTCCGGTATTTATATCGTGATGGACCCCGGCAAGCCGGGCGAATATCACCAGGTCTTTACCGGTCTGACCGAACCCCCCGCCATTCAGTCGGACGACCAAGGCACTCAATTTGTGCTGTCGGCCGAAACCCTGGGGTCCCTTGATCTCGGGTCGCCGGTTTATTACCGTCAATTAAAAGTCGGCGAAGTCACCGGCTATAAATTGGCCGAGCGCGGCGCGAACGTTGAAGTGCGCATTTTTATCCAGGCGCCGCACGACCGGTTAGTGTTGCAGAACAGCCGTTTTTGGAATGTCAGCGGCATAGACGTCAGCGTGGGAGCCGACGGTGTGAAAGCGGAAGTCGGCTCGATAGCGTCCATCATCAATGGCGGCATATCCTTCGAAAATGCCGTCGGATTTGAGGCGCCCCAGCGGGCACCGAGCGATTATTCTTTTTATCTCTACCCCGACCGCAGTTCGGTGATGGATGAACGTTATACCTTGAAATATTTCTACCTGCTGAAATTCAGCCACTCGGTGCGCGGATTATCGAAAGGCGCAGCGGTGGAATTTCGCGGAATCAAAGTCGGCGAGGTCGTCAGTGTTGAATTAAACGCGGTGGACAAAAACCCAGAGAGCCTGCACGTGGTTATTTCCATGGAGCCCCAACGCCTCAACCCGCAGGTGCAGCCGAGCCGCGAAGAATTTGATCAGCAGTTGGAGCAGCTGGTCCAGCAGGGCTTGCGCGCCAAGCTCAAAACCGCGAGCCTCATCACTGGGGCGCGTGTGGTCGACTTGGCTTTTCCGGCGAACCCGTCCAAAGGTCGCTTCGTGCGCGCAGACAAATTCGCGGAAATTCCAACAGTGGACGATTCCGCGGAGGACCTCGAACAACAACTCAGTGCCATCGCTCAAAAAATCCAGCAGATGCCCTTGGAAAAAATCGGCGAAGATCTTTCCCGCAGTATGACGAGCATCGGCAACATGCTCGCCGCGCTCGACGAACGCAATACCATGGGCAAACTCGACAAGACCCTCGGCAACGTCAGCGTCGCCAGCGAGCAGTTGGATGCCACCATGCGGGAAGCTCAGGTGGCGCTGCGCGATATGGCGGCGACGCTCAAGAGTTTGGATTCAGCGCTGCATCCGGATTCGCAAACCCAGTATGAATTGCGCACCACTCTAGAAGCGTTACAATCCGCCGCGCAGACCATGGAGCGCCTCGGCGAAAAATTAAATGAAAATCCCAACGCCTTAATTTTCGGGGACGATTGATATGCACCGTTTACTGGCAGGTTTCCTCCTGCTGCAATTGCTGGCGTGTGCCGGCCCGGCCCCGATCCACCGCTACACCCTGCACGGCGCGCCCCCCGATTTTGCCGGTGCGCCTTTTCCGCTCGCCGGTGGACTTGGAGTGGGACCCATCGAACTACCCGAGTCGTGGCGCGCGCGGGAGATCATAACCTGGGACGGCGGCAACGGGATTGTCGCCGACAGCCGACACTTGTGGGCGGGTGATCCGAAGCTGGCCATTAGCCGAGTGCTCGCCGTTAACCTCGGCCAGCAGCTGCAACTGCAGGACGTGTGGGCCCATCCGTGGGATGCGCGCACGCGGCCGCAACAGCAGATTTTGCTGGTGGTGGAATCCTTCGGCGGACCATTGGGAGGCGTGGTAGAAATGAAAGTGAAGTGGCGCCTGACGGCCGATCAAGGGACGCGCATCCTTGCCACGGAACGGCAGGAATTTTCCGCGGCGACGGCCAACGACTCACACGCTGCCTACGTAACGGCGATAAATCAATTGATCAATGAACTCTCGGTGGCACTCGGGCAATCCATTCGCAGCAACTTTTAAATCAGTCTTCCCGGGTCGGCGCCATTAGAGTGCGCAGCCAGCGCCAGAACCGGTTGCCCGCGGTGAGATATTTGTCGAGCTGTACCTGGTTCTGCCAGTAAAAATCGCCGTTGCGAAACAAAAATTCCCGCTTGAGCATGCGCCGCCGCGGGTTTAACTCCTTCACCACCCGCGCGGGATTCCCCGCCGCCACCACGTTGGCCGGAATATCGGAGGTCACTACCGAGCCGGCGCCCACCACACTGTTGTCCCCTATGCGCACGCCTTTACAGATCGTGACACGCGCACCGAGCCAGACGTTCTCACCCAACACAACGGGACGCGTGCAGCGGAATGGGCGGGTGCGATTGTAGAGCCCATGCCAGTCGCAATCGTTGATGCTACACTCCGCTGCGATCATGCTGTTGGCGCCGATGCGGATAGACTGCGCCGCGGTAATCTCGACGCCGGGGGCTATCAGACAGAAATCGCCTATTTCGATCGATCCCTCTCCCTGCCGGCCTGACCAGGTGGTTAAACGTACTGGTTTTTGCGGGTGGCTGATCAGATGCAAATAATTTCCTGCCCGAATGTTTTTGCCATTTATTGCGCACGAGCGCGGCCGTAGAATCATGGGGCTGTGGCCGAGCGCATCAAACTGCGGCCGCACAAAGCGCGTCACATACCAAGCATTGAACCGGCTGGCCCAGGATTTCACAAAAAACGGTCGATGATCTCTGCGCACAGGAATTCCATGATGAAAAATGAAGCTATGGTCGAACTGCACGACCGAGTGGTACGGCATCAGATTAAAGGTTTTTTGGCGCCGGATGAAGCCGAGGCCTTGTTCTATTACTGCCTGCGGAGCAGCTCCCTCGGGCCGTGCCTGGAGATCGGCAGTTATTGCGGTAAATCGACCGTCTACTTGGGTTCCGCCTGCGAGCGAGCCGGGAATATCCTGTTTGCCATCGACCATCACCGCGGTTCCGAGGAGCACCAGGTGGGCGAGGAGTACCACGATCCGGAACTATTCGACCCCAATCTCCAAGCGGTGGACACTTTCCCAGCGTTGCGGCGGGCCCTCAACATTTTCGACTTGGAGCGGGCAGTGGTTCCGGTGGTTGCCCCCTCTCAAGTCGTTGCTCGACGATGGCGCACGCCCCTGGGTATGGTGTTCATCGACGGCGGCCACAGTCATGCCCAAGCGCTCGATGACTGCCTAACCTGGTCGCGCCATATCATCAGCGGTGGCATTCTCGCCGTACATGACATTTTTCCCGACCCGTCCCAGGGTGGGCAGGGTCCCTATCTCGCCTTGCTGGCAGTGCTCGCCGAAGGTGGTTTCACGCCGGTGGAACAGGTTAATTCTCTGGGCATACTGCGCCGCAATTAGCGCTGCCGTCATTTCGCCTGGGCGCGGTGCGGCAGCTGCCGTCGCCGGTTCGCCCCATCCGATTCAATTGGCTGCGTCAGCAACTGACGAAAACCAGCAGAAAGTTTGCTTGGCCGCGCTTTGACACTCACGGGAAACCCTCCTATACATAACTTGTTTGGTTAGTGGCGGGTTTTGCTGAGCTAGCCGCGTTTGCCTCTATCCGGTCGGGCCGAATCAAAGAATAAAGTTAAGGCAGCACCTACGCCGGCTCGGCCCGTGTTGCAACGGAATCGCAGCGCGGCTTGCCCGCGAAGCGGCGTTTTCCCGGTACAAAATCATGTTTAAAATCCATCACACTAAGACCCGCGATACGCTTGCCGTTCGTCTGGAGGGCGAATTAACGATTCGCCATGCGGCAAGGCTAAAAGCGGAATTATTCCCACTGCTGGCGCCGGCGACGGATATCGAAATTGATTTGAGCGATGTCACCCACCTGGACAGTTCCGGCACGCAGATTCTGCTGCTCGCTAAACGGGAAACAACGGAACGCGGCGCGGTATTGAGACTGACTGGCCACAGCAAGGCGGTGGTGGAGGTCTGGGAGACGCTGAATCTCGCGGCTTATTTTGGCGATCCTTTGTTGCTCGCGGCGAGTCGGGCAAAACACNNTGAGTTTTGATCTCGAACAGGTTCTGCAAACCTTCATCCAGGAAGCACGGGAGCTGCTGCAGAAAATGGAGGAGTCCCTTCTGCGTTTGGAGGACGATCCCGCGGACGGCGACACTATAGGCGAACTTTTTCGCGCTGCGCACACCATCAAGGGGTCGGCGGGCCTCTTCGGATTCACCGCCATCGTCGATTTCACCCATATCCTGGAGGACGTGCTAGACCGAGTGCGCGACGGCGCCGTGACAATTGACCCCGGTCTGATCGCTCTCTTGTTAGAATCCGGCGATCATCTGCAGGAGCTGTTACTGGTGTGCGCCATCGAGCGTGGAGAGTTGACGAACGCGGCGCGGGCCCGCGAGGCGGCACTCGCGGACCGGCTGAGAATCTACCAAAAAAATCCTGCACCTATGGTGAGCGCACCCGGCGCCGACGTGGTCCGCGACGGCGCGGTCGCATCGGATCTTTGGCACATCTCCCTCCGCTTTGGCAACAACGTATTCCGCTCCGGCCTGGATCCTCTCGTGTTTATTCGTCACCTCGGCGGGTTGGGTCACATAGTGCACCTCACCACGCTGGCGGACGCGATTCCCCCGGCGTCGGATATGGACCCGGAATCCTGTTATCTCGGATTTGAAATCAGCTTTGCATCCGCGGCAGACAAAAAAGCGATCGCGGAAGTCTTCGACTTCGTCAGCGACGATTGTGCCATCCACATTTTGCCGCCTCACAGCAAGATCGTGGAATACATTGAATTGATCCGCCGTTTACCGGAAGCGGAAAACCGCTTGGGCGAAATTCTCGTCGAAAGCGGAGCGCTCACCCGGCGAGAGCTGGAGGTTGGCCTCGCGCAGCAGCGGGAAACCACCGTGGCGACTGACACTCCGCGCCTGGGAGAAATTCTGGTGCAGCAGCGAGCCGTCGAGCCGGTCCTGGTCCAAGCCGCTCTAGAAAAGCAGACCCGGGTCAAGGAACAAAAAACCAAAGAGAGTCATTTTATTCGGGTGCAGGCGGACAAGCTCGACACCTTGATTAATCTCGTAGGCGAACTGGTAATTGCCAGTGCGGGAGCAAACCTGCTGGCGCAGCGTGCGCAGGATTCGGCGTTTCTGGAGGCCACTTCCGTAGTGACGGATCTGGTTGAAGAAATTCGCGATGGCGCACTGCGTCTGCGCATGGTGCCGATCGGCGAGATTTTCCACCGGTTTCAACGGGTGGTGCGCGATGTCAGCCATGAACTGGGTAAAGATATCGAACTCACCATCAAAGGCGCCGATACCGAGGTTGACAAAACGGTCGCGGAAAAAATCAGCGATCCCCTCACACATTTGTTGCGCAACAGTATGGATCACGGCATAGAGGCACCGGAGCGGCGCCTGGCCATCGGCAAGCCAGCCACCGGCAAACTCACTCTCAACGCGTATCACGACGCCGGCAGCATCATGATCGAAATCATCGACGACGGCGGCGGCCTCAATCGGCAACGCATTCACGATAAAGCCGTCGATCGAGGACTCATTGCGCCCAATGCCGTGCTGTCCGACCGAGAAATCGACCAATTGATTTTCGAACCGGGATTTTCGACTGCCGAGACCGTCACCAACTTGTCCGGTCGCGGGGTCGGCATGGACGTGGTGAAGCGCAATATCACCGCTCTGCGCGGCACCATCGAATTGGAAAGTGAACCTGGGCGGGGCACCCGCGTCGGCATACGATTACCTTTGACGCTGGCGATTATCGACGGCTTTTTAGTGGGTGTGGCGCAGGCGAGTTATGTCGTGCCCCTGGATATGGTCCAGGAATGCGTCGAATTATCCGAGACCGAACGGCAGGCGGCGCACCAACGGAATTTTTTCAATCTTCGGGGCCAGGTTTTGCCGCTGATTTTTCTACGCGACCATTTCAGTCTTCCTGAAAATCGCAGTCGCCGGGAAAATGTGGTGGTCGTGCGCTCCGGTGGCCACTTGGCCGGTTTAGTGGTCGATGAGCTGCACGGTGAGTTTCAGACGGTTATCAAACCCCTGGGGAAATTGTTCAGCCTGTTGCGCGGCGTCAGCGGCGCAACCATTCTGGGCAACGGATCGGTCGCTTTGATACTCGATGTGGCTGCGCTGGTCCAGCAAATGGCGCAGCAGGAAAATCGATCCCAGGTGCGGCCAGCGCTGGCGCTAGTTCGTTAATTTGCCTTCTCAGAGGAAACAAGCATGCAGTGGTTTTACGACCTGAAAATTTCGGTGAAGCTAATAACCTCATTTTTGCTGGTGCTGGCATTGACAGCGTTTATCGGTGTTTTTTCCATTCGCCAATTGGCCAAGGTCAACGAGGCCGCGACGGAAATCGCCGAGAGCTGGATGCCATCGGTGCGCATAACTCAGTCCATCCGGTCGCTTCTCGGCGATTATCGGGTGCGTGAGGCGCGCCATATTATGGCGGGCTCCCCGGAGCTCAAAGACCGTATAGAGCAGGAGGTGCAGGTCAAACGGAAAGCCATGGAGGATGCGATCGCCGAATATTCCGCGAGCTATATCACCTCGCCGGAGGAGCGTGCGCTGTACGACGAGTTCGTCCCAGAATTGCAAGCCTATTGGGCTATGAGCAAAACTCTTCTCCAGTTGTCGCTCGAGTTGAAGGATGAACAGGCCGAGGTTTTATTTGCCGGCGATTCCAAGCAGGCTTTCGACACAGTGTCCTCGACTTTGGAAGAAATTGTCGAACTCAATGTCACTGGAGCGGACAAGGCGCGGCTGCGTGGCAATGAAACTTACACTGACGCTCGAACCGCCATATTCGGCGTTTTGGTCGGCGCTCTCGCGCTTGGAATTATCCTGTCGCTCGCTATATCCCGCATGATCGCGAAACCGTTGATCGCGGCCGCGGCGGTGGCGGAGCAACTTGCTAATGGTAATTTGACGGTAAAAGTTGAGGTCACCGGCAAAGACGAAACGGGCAGCTTACTCGGCGCTATGCAGAATATGGTTGTAAAACTCGGGCAGGTAATCGCCGAAGTGCGCAGTTCGGCGGATAGCCTGGCGAGCGCCTCTGAAGAGGTCAGCGCCACGGCACAGGCGATGAGCCAGGCCTCGAGCGAGCAGGCGGCGAGCGTCGAAGAGACCAGTGCGTCTGTGGAAGAGATGAGCGCGAGCATCAATCAAAATACCGAAAACGCCAAGGTGACCGACGGCATGGCGAGCAAAGCGGCAACGGAGGCAACCGAGGGTGGCCTGGCCGTACAGCAAACGGTTGCCGCCATGAAGCAAATCGCCCAGCGCATCGGCATCATCGACGATATCGCCTATCAGACCAATCTGCTCGCCCTCAATGCCGCCATAGAAGCGGCGCGCGCAGGGGAGCATGGCAAAGGGTTTGCCGTGGTGGCGGCGGAGGTGCGCAAGCTCGCCGAGCGCAGCCAGGTCGCCGCGCAAGAAATTGGCGAATTGTCCTCCAGCAGTGTTGAGCTCGCGGAAAAAGCCGGACGGCTGCTCGATGAAATTGTACCCTCGATCAAGAAAACCTCGGACCTGGTGCAGGAAATCAGCGCCGCGTCCGAAGAACAGGCCGCCGGCGTGGCGCAGATCAACACCGCCATGACCCAGCTCAACCAAGTGACCCAGCAGAACGCCTCCAGCAGCGAAGAATTGGCCGCCACCGCCGAAGAGATGAGCAGCCAGGCCGAACAACTGCAACAGGCCATGAGTTTCTTCACCTTGGACACGCCGCCCAAAGCAGCCATCCAGGTCGCCCGGGTCGATAACACGCCCGGCCCGTCCAGCCGCAAACAGACCCGGGCACCGGCACCGGTGATGCCCAAGGCGTTTGCCTACAACATGGCCAGCGCGCCGGACGAATCGGAATTCACCCGGTTCTGATGGCACGGTTCCATAGGCTTGCTTAAAGGAGAAAAGGCAATGGGCGCCATCGCGACCACACGCCAGACCGCCAGTGCGGTCGAGGAAGAAGCGCAGTACCTGACGTTCATGCTCGGCACGGAGATGTTCGCCATCGGCATCCTGTGCATCAAGGAAATCATCGAGTACGGCAACCTGACTGTCGTGCCGATGATGCCGGCTTTCGTGCGCGGGGTGATCAACCTGCGCGGTGCNNGCGGTGCGGTCGTGCCGGTGGTGGATCTGTCGGCCCGTTTCGGCCGGCCGAACTCCACCATCAGCCGCCGCAGCTGCGTGGTGATTATCGAGGCCGCCAGCGCCGACGGGCTGGCCCAGGACATCGGGTTGCTGGTGGACACGGTATCGGCGGTGCTGGAAATCCCGGCTTCGCAGATCGAACCGCCACCGAGTTTTGGCGCGAAGATCCGCGCCGATTTCATCAGTGGCATGGCCAAGGTCGATGGCAAGTTCGTCATCGTCCTGGAAGTGGACCGGGTGCTGTCCATCGACGAAATGTCCGAACTCGCCCAGGCCAGCCCCGCCGCGTTGGAAGCGCCAGACTCATGAGCACAGACACTTGCAAGGAACGCACGGTGAACTCGATGGCCCTCTCCGACCGGGAGTTCGGCCAGTTCCAATCCTGGTTGTACCAGGCGGCCGGCATCAACCTGTCGCCGGCCAAGAAAGCCTTGGTGGCCGGACGCCTCTTCAAGCGCCTAAAGCACTATGAGCTGGACAGCTACGGCGAGTACTTCAAGCTGATCATGAGCGGCCAGCGCAGCGACGAATTGCAAGTGGCGCTGGACCTGCTGACGACCAACGAAACCTACTTTTTCCGTGAGCCCAAGCACTTCGATTTTCTTCGCGATCACGTGCTGCCCCATGCGACACCGGGCAAGACCTTTCGCCTGTGGAGCGCCGCCAGTTCCTCCGGCGAGGAGCCCTACAGTCTTGCGATGACCCTGGCCGAAAGCCTGGGCACCACGCCTTGGGAAGTCATCGGCTCCGACATCAGCATGCAAGTGTTGGCCAAGGCCCGTTCCGGGCATTATCCGATGGAGCGCGCCCGTAACCTGCCCCATTCGCTGTTGGTGAAATATTGCCTCAAGGGCACCGGCAGCCAGCAGGGCACCATGCTGATCGACCGGGCACTGCGCAACCGCGTCAACTTCATCCAGGTCAATCTCAACGACACCCTTCCAGAGCTGGGGGAGTTCGATGTGATTTTCCTGCGCAACGTGATGATCTA
>DJFO01000231.1:0-400 GCA_002432555.1 Marinagarivorans sp. UBA5870 | reverse complement strand
GTCAGCCATTCGGAAAGTCTCAACGGCGTTTCCGATGCGTTGAAGCTGGTCGCCCCTTCGATTTATCGCAAGCCATGAGCGCCGCGATCAAGCAAGTCGCCGAGGTCTACCTGGGGCCGGGAGAGTTTCGCTTTGCGACCTGCCCGACCCGCCTGCGCACGATCCTCGGCTCTTGCGTGGCGATTACGCTCTGGCATCCAGAGCGCAAGATCGGCGGCATGTGCCACTTCATGTTGCCCAGCCGGGTGCGTTGCTCCACGGCGCTGAACGGGATGTACGCCGATGAAGCCATCGAGCTGTTCGTCCGCAAGGCGCGGGCCCATCACACCAAGCCCGAGGAATACCAGCTCAAGCTGTTCGGCGGCGGCGAGATGTTTCCCGAATTGCAACGCCATGTGCC
>DJFO01000421.1 GCA_002432555.1 Marinagarivorans sp. UBA5870 | reverse complement strand
CCCTTGTTGTGGATCGGCTCCCTCGGCATGGCGGTCACCTTGGCCCTATGTGTGGTGGCCTTTGCTTCAGCTTCCTTGGATGCCGAGGGCAATCTTACCCTCAGCGATTCCATGGGGACTCTAGCCCTCTTCAGCGCCAACATTTACGTGATCTTTTTCAACCTGTCCTGGGGGCCGGTGATGTGGGTNNGGGCGAAATGTTCCCCAACCAGATACGCGGCTCCGGGCTCGCGGTCTCGGGATTCGCCCAGTGGATCGCCAATTTCGGCATTACCATGACGTTCCCCATCATGCTCGCATCGGTCGGCCTTGCTGGCGCTTACGGCTTTTACGCCGCTTGCGCCGCCCTGTCGGTAATCTTCGTTCTGAAATGTGTGCACGAGACCAAGGGTGTCGAGTTGGAGGATATGAAGGGTTGATATTTCCGGCGCGGGCAATCGCCCGCGCCGCTGCTTTTCCCAGCTTTCCTTTTGTTTCGAGAAAATCCCGTGAAAATCATCGCAACCAAGGTCATTGTCTGTTGCCCCGGCCGCAATTTCGTCACGCTTAAAATCTTCACCGACCAAGGCGTTTATGGACTCGGCGACGCCACCCTGAACGGTCGCGAGCAGGCGGTGGTGGCTTTTTTGGAAAATTACGTCTGCCCGTCACTTATCGGGCGCGACCCTCAGCGAATCGAGGATATCTGGCAGTTTTTATATAAGGGCGTCTACTGGCGGCGCGGACCGGTGAATATGACCGCCATCGCCGCCGTGGATACCGCGCTTTGGGATATCAAGGCGAAGCTCGCGGGCATGCCGCTGTATCAACTGCTCGGCGGGCGCAGCCGCGACGCCGTGATGGTTTACGCTCACGCGAACGGCAGCGAGATCAGCGACACCTTGGAGCGAGTCGGCGAGCTGGTCGACCAGGGATATAAAGCGATTCGAGTGCAGTGTGGCGTGCCCGGCCTTAAACAGGTCTACGGTGTCGGCAAGGCGGGACATTACGAACCGGCCGATTCGGATTTGCCGGCCGAGCACGTCTGGTCGACGGAAAAATATCTCAACCATGTGCCCAAATTATTTGCCGCGGTACGCGCGCACTATGGTGAGGACTTGCATCTGCTGCACGATATCCACCACCGTTTGACGCCCATCGAGGCCGCGCGTCTCGGCAAGGAGGTCGAACCCTATAAACTTTTCTGGCTCGAAGATCCTGTGCCGGCGGAAAACCAGGAAGCCTTCAAGCTGATCCGCCATCACACCACCACACCGATCGCGGTCGGCGAAGTGTTCAATACGATTCACGATTGCCGCGAGCTGATTCAGAATCAGTTGATCGATTACATCCGGGCCACGGTTGTGCACGCGGGCGGCATCACCCATTTGCGGCGGATCGCCGACCTCGCCGCCCTGTACCACGTGCGCACCGGCAGCCACGGCGCCACGGACCTGTCGCCTGTCTGCATGGGAGCGGCCCTGCATTTTGACTATTGGGTACCGAATTTCGGGATCCAGGAGCACATGGCCCACGATGCGCGCACCGAGGAGGTATTTCCGCACAGCTACAGTTTTCACGACGGCTATTTCACCCCCGGCGAGGCCGCCGGCCACGGGGTGGATATCGATGAAAATCTCGCCGCGCGTTATCCCTACCAGCGCAAATGCCTGCCGGTCAACCGCTTGGAGGACGGCACGCTCTGGAACTGGTAGCGCCGCGAGGTGCAGCCGTCGCGGGCAGCCCGGCAAGCGGGCTTTTGGCGGGATTCTTGGTTCGACTATCGGGGCTCTTGGTTCGACTATCGAAGGGCATGGTCCGGGTAGCGGGGGCGCTTGGTCCAGCTATCAAGGGGGCATGGTCCAGCTATCAAGCGGCATGATCCAGTTATCAGGGGCTCTTGATCCAGGTAGCAGGGGCTCTTGATCCAGATATCAGGGGCCATTGGTCCAGGTTAAGCGGGGCTCTTGGCCCGGGTGTCTGAAGTCACAGCCCGGGGTNNGTGTACAATGCCGCCTCGATCGAGGATTAAAAAAGGACGCCCAATGGGACAACAATTCAGCGAATTAGCCCAACACCATATGGATTTTATTCGCGCGCAAAAGATTTATTTCGTCGGCACCGCCACCCGCGACAGCCGGATTAATGTTTCGCCCAAGGGACAGGATTCCCTGCGTATCCTAAGTCCGACCCGGGTGGCCTGGTTGAACGTGACCGGGAGCGGCAACGAGTCCTCGGCGCACGTGCAGGAGGATCCTCGAATGACCATCATGTTCGCCGCTTTTGAGGGCAATCCGATCATCCTGCGGATTTACGGCCGGGCGCAGGTCATCCACCGCAAGGATCCCGCCTGGCAGGAGATGTCAGCCTTATTCCCCGCTTTACCGGGCGCGCGACAGATTTTCGATGTGACGATCGAACTGGTGCAAAAATCCTGCGGCATGTCGGTGCCATTTTTTGATTATTCCGGTGAGCGTGACCAACTCAATCGCTGGGCGTTGAAAAAGGGCGAAGAGGGAATCCGGGATTACTGGCTCGAAAAAAATCAGCGATCCATCGACGGTTTGCCGACCCGCATCGCCGATAAAAATGTTTGAGGAATTCTGCATCGCGATCCTGGTAGCGCCGGTTATCCCCCTTGCCGGCGGCCGCGTTTGCCCCTTTGGCAAAAACAAGAGCGGTTGATGGCAAATCCCAATTACATACACGCCCGTTTTTTACTCCCGCGCCCCGCCAAGGGTGACGCACCGGGGTTCGTTTTGGACCTCGACTTGCAATTACCGGGCAGCGGCATAACCGCCATTTTCGGGCCCTCCGGTTCCGGAAAATCCACGTTCTTGCGCTGCGTGGCCGGTCTTGAGCGCGCCCCCGTCGCCGAATTGTCCGTCGGCGGAGAAGTCTGGCAAAACCAGCGAATTTTTTTACCACCGCACCGACGGCCCCTGGGTTATGTGTTCCAGGAAGCGAGTCTGTTTCCTCATTTAAACGTGCGTGGCAACCTCAACTATGCGCTGCGCCGGGCGGCGCCGGTCGGCAGCGGGCGGCTCCAGGCGGATCAAATCTGCCAACTGCTCGGCATAGAGCATCTGCTCGAGCAAGCGCCAGCGCGGTTGTCCGGTGGGGAACGGCAGCGCGTCGCCATCGCCCGTGCACTGCTCATCAATCCCCGCCTGTTGCTGATGGACGAGCCCATGGCGTCCCTCGATGAAACGCGCCGGGGCGAAATCCTGCCGTATCTGGAGCGACTGCGCGATCAGCTGGAGGTGCCGATCCTCTACGTCAGCCATTCGGCGAGCGAAATTACGCGACTGGCGCACCACCTGGTGGTGCTCGACTGCGGCCGGGCGACGAGCAGCGGCGCCCTGGCGGAGGTGATGCCGCGCCTGGATCTGGGCGAGGAGGCCGGCGCGGTGTTGCACGCACAAGTGACGGAGCGGGACGAGTCATGGCATTTGGTGCGGCTCGGATTTGCCGCCGGCAGTCTCTGGGTTCGCGACGAAGGGGACGCGGTGGGGCGGATGGTGCGGGTGCGCATACTGGCGCGCGACGTCAGCCTCACTTTGGTGGAGCAGCGGGATTCGAGCATCGTCAACCGCCTGCCCGGCGAAGTGGGGGAGATACTGCCCGACGGACACCCCGCCACCTGCCTGGTGCAGGTACATCTCGGACCCCTGGTACTGCCCGCCCGCCTCACTCGCCGCTCTGTTGAGCAGTTGGGCATAAAGCCGGGTGTAAAGGTCTGGACGCAAATTAAATCGGCGGCGGTCGTGCGTTAAAAAGGGGGGCGAGCGCGGTGAATGGGCGAGGTGCGAATTCACAGCCGCAATACTAAAGTCTCGCTTCGCCGAGGTTGCTGCCGGTCCCTAATTCGGCCGACCGATTTTGGTCGACCGATAGTCGCTGGTGGATTGAATAAAGGTGTTGTTACAGAGGAAAATGTGCGGCGATCGCAGGCCGGCCGGAGCGCATTTTCTGCGGGCAATCCACAGCGCGAGCAGGCGGCGTGTGGACAGGAGGTTCGCGTGTCCGAGAGCAGGTCGCCTCGTCCGATAATCTATTTGAACCATCAGGAGCTTTGACGCTTATGCGCAGACTATTGGCCATGACGGGCTTGTTGTTTGGGGTATGCCACGCGGAAACTCCCGCGGAGGGCCCGTGGGAATTTGAGCGCGCGGATCAGGCCTGCGCGCTGTTTCAAGGGGTGGAGCCGGTAGGCGAAGAGCTGCGCGATCGCCTGGCACTCGGCGAATTCACGTTTCTGGCGAACGCCGATAAATCGATTTTTTTCCAACTGGAAAGCGTAGAGGAGCCGGTGGTCACCGCTCGCACCTTGGATCTCGAGGTCGCCGCTGGACAGCCCGTCCAGCTGGCCGCTTTAAGGCCCAGTGAAGTGCTGCAGTACGTCGTTTTCGAAGGGAGCGCCCCGCAGGCGCAGGCGCTGGTGAAGTCTCTCGAAGAGGGGCGCGACGTCCCGATTCACTTTGCCAATTCAGCCCAAGACCTGGCCGGCAAAATTTCGGCGGCGGGGTTCGCGACCCAGTTTCGCAAATTCATCGACTGCGTCAATTCCACCTCCCCGAGCCTGCAGAAGCCGGCGGTGGGTGGCGTGCACTAGCGGCCGGTTATTTTCCTCGGGTGGGGCTGGTTAAACGCCTCTGACCAAGCCGCGCGCCCGAGCACGCTGGCATCCGCACGCGTTCAGAGAAACCAGCCATGTCCGAAACCGCCCTCTTGTTTGAACTGACCGCGCTCGAACTCGAACTCCACCACCCGGGCGCGCCCTGTTCGACCGAGCGGTTGGAGCAGCTGCTCCATCCTCAATTTCATGAAGTCGGCCGGTCCGGGCGGCCTTATGACCGGCAGACGGTAATCCGTTTTCTCGCGACCCATCCCCACAATCCCACGGAATCGAGCGAGTTTCGCGTGGAGCGGCTCGCCGAGGCTTGCGCTCTGCTCACATACAGCTCGCGTCACCGCGAGACCGGCGACTGCGCCTTGCGCTCATCCATCTGGCTGCAGACGGCAGCCGGTTGGCAGCTCTACTATCATCAGGGCACANNCTGCGAAGGTCGACTGCGAAGGTCGACTGCGAAGGTCGGCTGCAAATGTCGGCTGCAAAGGTCGGCTGCGAAGGTCGCGGGGGGCGCGCCGACGGACGAAATGCCGTAGCGCCCGGGGTGCAATAATCAGGGCTAGCCGCTGAGGCGGGAAAAAATTTCCCGCAGTGCCAGGCCGCCGCCGGCAATCAGCACGGAAAAATAGGCGAGGGTCGCGATGTTGGCCAAGTGCCCAAGGAGAATAGCGACGCCGTCGCGCTGCAACAGACCTATGGCGTAAAACAGTAGGGCGAGCGCCGGCAGCGTGTTGCTGAAGGGGATAAAACCGAAGGGCATCATCAGCAACACGGCGGCGAGAATAAAAGCAAGGTTGTTAAAAAGATCGACCACGCGGCCCTGTGCCAAACTCGCCAGGCGCTGGCTGCGGCTGATTTTCTCCAGGCGGCGAACCCAATTGAGACCGCGCAGCAGGGCCGGGCGTAGACGCTCGGTGGGCAGAGGGCGCTCGCGCACCCGCTCCGGCAGCCAGAGGGGCCGGTTGAACAAGCGGCTGACGCCCACCAGCAAAATCGCCGCGCCGAATACAGTGCTGACCCCCGGGATGGAGACCGGTATCAGGAAAACGAGCGTGAGCAGCAGACTCATCAGCAGCAATCCCTGGGCGCCAAAACGATCCAGAATTTCGCTCAATTTCAAATTGTCGGGCGGCAGGTTGTGAATAGCCTCTTCAAGCTGATCGCCCAGAGAGCGACTGTCATCGGAGTTGCTGAGATTCATTGGTTCCTCGACTGTGAAAGACCGGGCGCGGTCGGAGAAAGGGAGGCTGCCTGGCAGGCGATGCCGGGCGCGAGTTTATTCTGCGACCCCGGCAAAAACAACGCCGTGCGCCACCGCCCGCAGAAACGCCAAGCCCTGCAACACGGTTCGCCTCGTTTGCGGCGTTCCTTAACGCGCTCGCGCCGCGCTCTTTGGCGCGCGCGGGTTCGGCGGGGCGGCGACTACTCAAATAGCCGATCGATCTCCTGAAGGGCATCCTCGGCGAGGGTGAAGTCGACAATTGCGAGATCCTCCTGCATATGTCGCGGATCACTGGTACCCGTCAGGGGCACCAAGCCGCGCTGGTGGAGGTAGCGGAAGAATATCTGCGCGGGGGTGCGGTGGAGCGCTGCGGCGAGACCGCGAGTCACCCGGTGATCGAGCACATGCGGGTTGGCCGTCAGCGTCCAGAAACTCTGATATTGGACGTCGTGGGTGAGACACCAGCGGCGGATTTCCCGGTCGTAACCCGTCTCGGCGTAAAAACGGTTTTGCACCACGGCGGGTTTAACGGCGGCGGTGGCGTAAAGTCGCTGCAACAGTTGCAGGTCATAACAATTGCTGATGCCCAACCGGCGCGCACCTCCCGCGCCGTGAATTTTTTCCATCGCCGCCCAGGCGGCCAAGGTTTTGTCCGGCGAGTCGAGGGGCGAATGCAAAATCAAAGCGTCGAGATAGTCGGTGCGCAGATTCCGCAGAGAAACCTGGAAAGACTCCGCCACCTGAAGCGCCAGTGGAGCCGCCGCATCGTAGGGAATGGCCCTCGCGTCCTGGCCGTTGACGGGAGTGAACTTCGTCTGCAAATAAAAGGAACTGCGCTCGACGCCCTCCGAGCTCAAATGTGCAAGCGCCTCGCCCACTAAATCTTCGCGATAGTGCTTCGGCTGACAGGCCGTGTCGAACGCGCGGAAGCCCGCTCGCCACGCATCGAGTACCAGCCCTCGAGTGCGCTCCTTTTTCCAGGCAGTGCCGTAAATCAGATAAGAAGTTTGCATAACAGGCTCTCGGTTAGGGAAGTGGCTCCGCTCTTAGGGCTGCCGACACTTTTAACACCGGTCGGGCGACTAACACCGGCCATGCGGCTAACACCGGTGGGGCGAGGCAGGCCATTTTGCGGGTGGTAGTGGACAAACAACAATAGCGGAAGGCCGCCTTAAAGGGCTGTTCCTGCGCGTGCTGAAAGACATCTTCGACCTGCCTGCACTTTCTGTCGAAGGCTTTTACACGCCGGCGAGAAGGTCCTCCGCCATGGGGCTTTTTCGCAATAGGCACGCCACAGGTAGTCAACAGACTCCACGATTTTTTCCCCCAAATGCGGTGCCTTGGCTCAATTGAACCCGCATTTTACGCCGTTCGTCTGTCGATTCCCCAAAAAAACTTGGGCGGGTACCAAAAGTGGCTGCCTTTTTGCAATCCAGCATGCCATACCAACTGCGCAGCTTTCGCAGGTCCGATAATAATGAAGTGTGAGGTCACGGCAATGGTTAATGCGGATTTTGTTCAGGTCATGGATTTGTCCTTTCTTGAATTTTCCGGCAGCCAGCCGCGGTCCTTGACCAAACTCTTCGCCCAGATGGGCTTTGCGCAAGTCGGCCGGCATCAAAGCCGCCCGATCACGCTGCACCACCAAGGCCATATTCATTTTATTTCCAACCCGTCGAGCGGCGGCAACGCTGAAATGTTTCGGGCGGTGCATTATCGGGGCGCGAGCGCCATGGGTTTCAAGGTCGCCAACTCCAAAGCGGCTTTCGAGTTGGCCGTTAAACTGGGCGCAACACCCGCAACCTTGAAAGACTACGATATTCCCGCCGTGCACGGCGTCGGCCAATCGCTGATTTATCTGGTGGACGATGCAGCGGAGCGCAAGCTGTTTGCCGAATTTAATTACACGCGCACTTACACGCCCGCGTCGGATAGCTGCCTGGAGCGAATCGACCACCTGACGCACAACCTCAACCGCGGCGGCGTCGAGCGCATGTGCCGTTTTTATGAAACGGTCTTCGGATTCCGGCGCATCCGCTCGTTCCACATCGAGGGCAAAAAGACCGGTCTTTACAGTGAAGTGGTGGCGAGTCCCTGTGGTCGTGTCATCATTCCGCTCAACGAAACCAAAGACGATAAATCGCAGATCGCCGAGTTCATCCGTGAATACAATGGTGAAGGCATTCAGCACATAGCGCTCTTGAGCAGCGATATTTATCGGACGGTGGAGAGTCTCGATACCCAGGGCGTGCCTTTTCAGCACACCCCCGATACCTATTACGAAAAAGTGAATTCCCGCCTGCCGGGTCACGGAGAGGTGGTGGATCGTCTGCGCGAGCGCAAAATTCTCATCGACGGTGGTGAAGAGCAGGGGGGCGGGTTCCTGCTGCAGATTTTCACCAAAAACAGCATAGGCCCGATTTTCTTTGAATTCATTCAGCGCAAAGGCAACCCCGGTTTCGGCGAAGGCAATTTCCAGGCCCTGTTCGAGTCGATTGAACTTGACCAAGAACGCCGAGGTGTTTTGGTGTGAGATCTGTGGCGCTTCCCCAATTGCAACAGCCGGCTTCACCCGCATTTGCCCCAGTGCCTCTGGTGCGCCTGATCGAATGGCAGGCGCAGCAGCAGGGTGACAAAACGGCGGCGCGCTGCCAGGATAAATCGCTGACCTACGGCGAATTAAACGTGCGCGCTAACCAGCTCGCTCACTACCTCGGCCGCTGCGGTTTGCAAAAAGGCGAACGCGTCGTGGTGTGCGCGCCGCCCGCCCTGGAAATTCTGGTGGCGATTCTCGCGCTCCATAAATTGGGCGCGGTCTATGTACCGGTCGATCCCGGTTTTCCCATCAACCGCATCGCCGTCATTCTCGACGAGGTGCAGCCGCGGTTGATTCTCGGGCTGGGTGATTGCGCCTATCTGCCGCCGTCTTTCCAAAAATCTTTTATCGATCTCACCATACCCACAGCAACTGGTGCAACCGCGGTGGAAAACCCGGCGGTGGCCCTCGCGCTCGACGATATCTCGCATATTTTTTTCACCTCCGGCACTACCGGCAAACCCAAAGGGGTTGTCGCAACCCACGCGAACCTGCTGCACTACATCAAGACCGCCGCGGAACGTTTTGGCTTTTGCTCCGCCGATAAATTTATTGCGGCCGCGCGGTTTACTTTCAGTATTAGTTTGTTCGAATTACTGGCACCGCTCGCTGTGGGGGCGGAGGTCAATTTGCTGCCGCGGGAACAGGTGCTGGACATGGCCAAACTGAGCGCTGCAGTTGCGCGCTCCACCGTCTTCCATTTCGGGCCCAGCCTGCTGAAACAGCTGCTGCCTTATATCGAAAATAACGGGCCGGGGCTGGCGGCCTTTGATCACTTGCGCCACGTCTCATCGGGTGGCGACATGGTCCCGCCGGAAATCCTCGAGAGCCTCAAGCGGATTTTTCGCCACGCGGAAGTTTACGTGATCTACGGCAGCAGCGAGATCAGTTGCATGGGATGCACCTACCCCGTGTCGCGCTCGCACACCATCATCCGCACCAAGGTGGGCACACCCTTCGCCGACGTGCGCTTGAAAATCTTGGACGCCGAGGGGCGAGCCGTGTCGCAAGGCGCCGTCGGACAGGTGTATTTCGCCGGCCCTGGTCTCGTAACCGGTTATCTGAACCAGCCAACGCTCACCGCGGAAAAGTTTCTCGAAATCGATGGCGAGCGGTATTACGCCATAGGCGATGTTGGTCGGTTCGACGCCGAGGGTTATGTTGAATTGCTCGGTCGCGCGGATTTTCAAGTGCAAGTGCGCGGCATGCGCGTCGAGCTTCTCGAAATCGAGCAGCAATTAAAAAGTTTGACGGCCGTCAGCGACTGCGTGGTGGTGGCCAAAAAACTGGCGGATCAGACGGAGCCGACGCTGGTGGGCTACCTGGTATTGCACGAGGACGAGGCGGTGGACGCGGCCTACATCCACCACCATCTGCGCCAGCACCTGCCGGACTATATGATTCCGCCGCTGTTTGTCCGGCTGGGAAAACTGCCCCTCAATCACAATGGTAAATTGGACCGCAGCCAACTGCCCGCGCCGAGTGCCGCTAACTTGTTGTTGTCGGGCGGCTTCGCCGCGGCGACCACGCAGGTGCAAATGGATTTGTTGGCCATACTGCAAGACCTTTTTGCCCTTGACAGCATCGGCATAGACCACAGTTTTTTTGAGCTGGGCGGCGACTCCCTGACCGCCGTCCGCTATCTGATGGCAGTCGACAAAAAATACGCCCGCTTCATTCCCATCAGTTTTTTGCTCAGCCATCCGACGGTGCGCGAATTGGCGGAACTGCTGGAGCAGGAAAAGCCGGCGCCCGGCGTCGGAGATGTGGTGGTCTTGAAACACGGCAATACGGACGCGCCTTTATTTTGTCTGTATGGAGTGCTCCTGTACCGCGACCTTGCATTGGCCCTGCAGACCCAGCGAACCGTGTGCGGCGTGTATCTCGCGGAAGAAGTCCTCCTGATGCAGCAGGGCACGGACGCAGCGGCGGTGCAGGACCTGCTGAGCGTGGACAAAATAGCCGCGCGTTACCTGCAGAGCATAGTCGCGTTCCAAGCGAAGGGGCCTTATTACCTGGCCGGCGAATCATTCGGCGGCATAATTGCGCTGGAAGTCGCGCGGCTGCTGCGTGAGCGGGGCGAAGAGGTAGCCCTGGTTGCGATGTTGGACACCCACGCTCCGGGTTTTTGGCGCAGTCTGTCCCCCGCGCAAAAAATGCTGCTGCATATGAAAAAAATCCTGCGCGAGCGCGGCGCCTATTTCAATCGCGCGCTCATGGCAAAAATTAAACACAAGTGGCTGGCGAAATCGGGCCTGGCACCGGTGGTGGACGAGCGGGCGAGCGCCCGAGCCACCGCTTCGCGCGGTTATCAGCCGCGCCCGTTTACCGAGCCGGTCCTGCTGTTCAAGGCAAAAGAACGCACCGAGTTCGAACCGCCCAGCGCGGATCTTGGCTGGGGTCGATATTTGCCGAGTCTTCGGGTGCACGAAGTTAACGGGGATCACCTCGGCATGCTGCGCGAGGGCATAGTGCAGGACCTCGCGGCTCGGTTGCGTCTTTATCTTTAACGCGCGTTTCCGCGCGGAGCCGGCGGCCTATCGGTCAAGACTCGCTCTCAATATCAAGGCTCACTCTCAATATCAAGGCTCACTCTCAATATCAAGGCTCAGCCGGCGCTGCCGGCTTCGCCGCGTACAAACTCCTGTAATTCTTGCAGCCCAAATTGCGGCTGTTTCCCGCTATTGGCGCTCGACTCCCGGATTTTCTCGCTCGGCATAAGGGTTGCTATGTCCCTGTGACGAGCGGGCTGACGACGCTCGGCTCGCGAACCGACCCAAAATAGGAGAACTCTATGGCAACTACAACCCATTCCACTGAAAGACGTTATACCCCCGACCGCCGCGCCAACGGCCTCGCTAAGCGCTCCTTATCGGCTATCGACTGGCTGGCCCTTGCGCTGGTGATCATCGGCGCCCTCAACTGGGGTTTGGTGGGGGCGTTCGACTTTGATTTGGTCGCCGCCATCTTTGGTGAGGAAACGTCGCTCTCCCGACTGGTTTATGCTTTGGTCGGCCTGGCGGCGCTTTGGACTCTCTACACCTGCAGCAAACTTTCTCACCGCAAAGCTAACGGCGTTCGCTAATCCGGAGGCGCCGCGTCCAGGCGGCGTCGGCGCCTCGCGTTGCCCAGCCTATCTTTACTCGATTTCCCGCATCCCGATGAATTTTCGCGCTGGCTTTACCTCTGATCGCGGCTTATTTTAATCACCTGATGAATTACCGGAAAAACTTATGGCCCAGGTGCCGGGACGACCCAAGGGGGCGACTGACGCGCGAGCGCGCTTGATCCAGGCCGCCCGCCGGCTGTTTGTGGCCAAGGCTTATCAGCAGGTTTCCATCCGCCTGCTCGCGCAGCACGCGGGCGTGAATTCCGCCCTGATTCGCTATTACTTCCGCGACAAGGCCGGATTGTTCGAGGCGATGCTGCGCGAGACGGCACAACCGATATTCGAGCAGTTTGCGCGGCTCGAGCAGCCGAGCGGCGACAGTGTGTCCGCCCTGCTCGAGACCTACTACCGCATCATGGGCGACAACCCGGATCTGCCGCGCCTGGTGGCGCGAGTCATGATGGAACATGAGCCGAGTCCGCAGCGACAAATCATCGAAAAAATCTTAGCGCCGCTGCTGCGTCGCCTCGAGGAAGCCGTATTTGTCCGCCCGCAGCGCTTGCGTTTCGCCGCGGCGCCCGACATGGCGCGCCTGAGTTTTATCAGCCTGATGGTTTTCCCGTTTCTTGCCCCGCCGGCCATGTTGGCACTGCAGGGCATTCAATTGACACCCGCCTATCTCGCGGCACTCGCGCAACACAATATGCGCGTTTTGACCGAGGGGTTGCTGGTGCCCGATGTGTGATCGACAGGAGAAAAGTATGAGCGGAACATGGTGGAAATGGATGGGTTTGGTGGCGGCCTTGGTTGGCTGCAGTCGCGGTGCCCCCGAGATTGCCCTCGGCACCTTGGAGCGCGATCGCATTACTCTCACGGCGACCGCGGCGGAAGTGATAACCGAGGTGCTGGTGGCCGAGGGGCAGAACGTGACCACGGGACAGCTGCTCTTGCGCCTCGACGACCGGCGCCAGGCCGCGCGGGTCGCCCAGGCCGCCGCTGAAGCTGAACGAGCGGCGGCGCAATTGGCCGAACTGCAAAACGGCGCCCGCGCAGAGCAGATTGCTGCGGCCCAGGCGCGCCTCGAAGGCGCGGAAGCCGGGGCCTTGGCGGCGTCCAATCAATTGGAGCGGGTGCGAGCCATCTACCAGCAAAAATTAGCCGGCAAGGCGGAGTTCGACCAGGCGCTCGCCCAGCGGGACGCGGCGCAGGCAGCGGTGAAGGACGCGCACGAGCAATGGCAACTGCTGGTGGCGGGCACTCGAGTGGAACAGGTGCGCCAGGCCCAGGCGCAAGTCGCCGCGGCCGCGGCTCTGCTCGAATTAGAGCAAAAAAATCTGGCGGATTTGTCCGTCACCGCGACCCGCGACGGTCGGGTCGACGCGCTGCCGTGGCTCGCTGGTGATCGCGTGGCGGCGGGTGCGGTGCTGGCGGTGCTGCTGGTGGAGCGCGCGCCCTACGCGCGGATCTACCTGCCGCAGACGTATCGCGCCGCACTGCATGAGGGCAACGCGTTGCAGGTGCGGGTGGACGGGATCGACCGCACGCTGGTCGGCCACATCAGGTCCATCAGCGCGGAGCCTGCTTTTACGCCCTTTTACGCACTCAATCAGAAGGAGCGCACGCGGTTGGTTTACCTGACGGAGGTCGCCCTCGGCGCCGATGCTGTCGACCTGCCGGCGGGACTGACTGCCCAGGTACTGCTGCCGGAGGATGACCGGTGAGCGACTGGGCGATCGAAACCCTGGGCATGACGCGCCGCTTCGGCAAACTCACGGCCGTCAACCAGGTGAGCTTGCAAATTCCGCGGGCGCGCATTTACGGCTTTCTCGGCCCCAACGGCAGTGGCAAATCCACCGCCATCCGCATGTTGACGGGCCTGCTGACTCCCTCCGCCGGCTCAATCAAGGTGCTGGGACAGCCGCTGCCCGAGCAGGCTGAAGCCGTGCGGCGGCGCATTGGTTATATGACCCAGAAGTTTTCCCTGTACGGCAACTTGACGGTGGCGGAAAACCTGGCTTTCGTGGCTCGCATTTACGGACTACCGCGCGCGGCGGCAAACCTGCGGGTGGCGGAGCTGATGGAGCTTTACGATTTGGCGGGTCGCCAGCGCCAGCTGGCGGGCACCATGAGCGGTGGACAGAAGCAGCGTTTGGCACTTGCCGCCGCGGTGTTGCATCGGCCGGATCTGCTCTTCCTCGACGAGCCCACCTCGGGTCTCGACCCAATCGGCGCGGCGGCCTTCGACGAACTGATCCGCGACCTGGCCGACAGCCTGGACCTGACGGTGTTCATGATCACCCACGA
>DJFO01000088.1:5706-5858 GCA_002432555.1 Marinagarivorans sp. UBA5870 | reverse complement strand
GCCAGCACTCAGCGTTCAGTTTAAATACGACGTGTACAAACAAGTAAGCGCGCCACGCCGGGGGTGAGCCCAATCACCAAGGATCATCCGTGTTATTCAGCACCTCGGAGGCCCGATGTTGGCCCGCCCGGTGTGATTGCTTCCAGCGTATC
>DJFO01000088.1:0-5558 GCA_002432555.1 Marinagarivorans sp. UBA5870 | reverse complement strand
ATAAATTCCTCGCCACCCCAACGGCCGAAATAATCCCCGCGACGCACCACTTCTTTCACCAAAGCGCAGACACCGGTGATCACCCGGTCGCCGGTGTCGTGGCCACGGCGGTCGTTGATGCGTTTGAAATGATCTATGTCCAATAACATCACGCAGAGTCCGCGCTTCATTTGTTCGTTGGAAAAAAGACCGTCGGCAATTTGCATTATTCCCGCGCGATTGTAGGTGCCAGTCAGAGGATCGGTGACAGACTTTTCGGAAATTAGTCAGCCCGCCATTCGGCAGAGACAAGGCTTTCCGGTTGACTGACAAGTTTGTGTCGAAGGGCTCGGCCCAGCTGACAATTTACGGCGACCCGGCGGGAAACGTTACCGAAACGGTGTTTTACTTGGAAGGGAACAACTTGATGGCTACGCACTTGTGCGCACGGGGCGATCAGCCACGCTTGCTCGCAAAAGATTCCGGCAGTGGCTACTCTCTTATTTTCGAATTGCTGGATGTTACTAATTTATGGAGCAAGGATGACGCCCATATGGTCACCGCGGGTTTGTTTGGGGCAGCCGGAGTCACTGCTGTGAGCCCGGCAAACGCCTGATTGACCTCGATCAGCCGAAGTCTGCTTGCAGCTCCTCCTTTCGCATAAGCAGCTCATCGCCCAGAGCGACCAGGTCCAACTTGCTCTTTTTAACCAGTGGGAACAGTTCGTTCTGCTCTTCTTTAACGTGGTGTTTTACATATTCGGCCAGAACCGTCACGCGCGCTGCAAACAGCTCATCGCTCGGCGCATCCATAATCTGGGCGATCAGGTACTTCAATGTTTGGTGTTCCACCACGGCTTCCGGGATTAATGCCTTATCTTTTATGGCGGACTGCGCCCGTGGATAAAATATTTCCTCTTCGATCTGCGCGTGTATCGTAAGCTCCTTGCAGATCTGCGCAATGATCACCCTCTTCTTTGGCGCACGAGCGGTTGCATATTCTTTGAAAAGCGTGTTGACCACCTTGTGATCCGCTTTCAGAAGGTCGATCGCGTCCTTCTGCGGTGTTATTTTTTTGGTCTTCCCGGCTCGTTTTGTTGCGGTTGGCATGGTTGCTCCCAGTGCAGTTGAAAGTGAACCTTTTATAGTCCAGATAGCGTAGTCTAAGTCTAGATAGCAATTGCGATCGGTATGCCAAACAACATAGGCAAGGCGCTACCTGAAGAATCGATTGCCGGAGTCTTGTGGAATTTAATTAGGGGACGTAAGGGATCGCGCGAGTCCGATCAAAACTTCCGACGTTACCGCGCTGGCCTGCTCCGCCAAGCCGACATTGCACCACCAATTCATCGCAATTTCCTCGGAAACGCAGTCGATAACATATTGGTCGCCGGAGCGAATGCAGATCTGATAATCAATGGCGTCATTCAGCAAACAGTACTCGATGCCAGCACTATGACCCCAGGTTCTTCGATTTTTTAAAAACACCCTGAAATAAGCCTTCTCAAGCTGTTGTATTTCCATATCGCTTTTCGAGAACATGTATCGGTGAAAATCGATGAAGGTAGTACGCCGCTTTGCAAGCGAGTCTGGATCGTGGAGAGCATTGGCTTGAAGCATCAGCCGTGGATTGGTGATTAAGGATCTACCTTTATGATGAAGGCGCAGGACAACATCAAGTGCATTTTTATTCATAAATGTTACTCAATCGGCGACCTTAGTGCATTTTTGGGACTAAGGCAAGCTATTTTTTATACAGCTGTGCGACTTGGTGAACGGCTTAAACCTTAGCCTAAGGCCTTGCTCAAACTCCCTCGGCCTCGAATCCCGTAGGGGCGACGCACTTAGCTCTGCGCTTAAAGGAGACCAGTGGCGTACCGCGATGCTGAGTCGGAAAGGCCGTTGCGCTTCGATTCCCAATAACCGAATGCCGTGATTTTATACCATGACAATACCGTGCGGAACATAACCACAGGCTGCACTCACCAAACCATTCAAATTTCACAGGAAAAGAGCAACTCCAGCATTGGTTATCATGTTCATCACAAGGCGCGTGCTCATTCGAGCTTATCTGCAGCAGTGCATCTCCTTGCTAATTACCTCGACGTGGAGTATGACTCAGGTGATTAACTGCGACTTTTATGAGACGCCTCTCGATGAACACCAAAACGGAACGGTCGCCGGCGACCTCTGATGGTGCGCATAATCCCGCCGAGCCGAAATATCCTGTCGTTGGAATAGGTGCGTCAATAGGTGGGGCCTCCGCTTTGATTCGCTTATTTAAAAATATGCCGAGCAGCATCGGCATGGCCTTCATCGTTGTTCAACACCTTTCGCAGTCCGAGAAAAGCTTGGCGGATCAGATAACTCTGTACGGCATACCCCTGCCCATTATCAAAGTGGTCGGCAAAACGAAACTTGAAAAAGACTTAATTTATCTTATCCCAGAGGAAAAATCGCCGCGGCTCGTTGGGAGTTATGTTGAACTGACCGACCTGAACGTGGAGCACGGTGAGAGAACGGCAATCGATGAATTTTTTCGCGAGTTAGCCGATGCTCACAAAGAGCGCGCTATCGCGGTCATTTTATCCGGAGCGGGTGCGGACGGTTCCGTTGGCATAGCGCAAATAAAGGGACAAGGGGGCGTAACGCTCGCGCAAGATCCCAGCGACGCCGACGACGATAGCATGCCCCTCTCTGCGATCTCCACCGGAAATGTCGACTTCGTCCTTCCTGCGGTTGAGATTCCGCAGAAGCTGATGGACGTCTGGTCCAATGCGAGTCAAATAACTATTCCGATGCCCGACTATGGTGATTTCGATGGCGCTCGGGAGCCCCCACTTAAACAAGACGACGAGTCGGCAATCACACGCATCCTGTCTTTACTTTGGTCCTATAGCGGGCATGACTTCAAAAACTATAAACGGGCGACTGTGTTGCGGCGCCTTGAGCGCCGCCTGCAAGTGCGTACGGTGCCTACACTCACCGTCTATGTGGAGCTACTCGAAAAAGATTCGCAGGAACGAATTGCCCTGCTGGGGGACATGCTGATCGGTGTGACCAGTTTCTTCCGAGATCGCCCCGCGTTTGATACTTTGGAACGCGACTATATGGAGGAATTATTCAAAGGTCGCGGCGAAGACGACGAAATCCGCGCTTGGGTAACACCTTGCTCAACCGGGGAGGAGGCCTATTCCATCGCCATGTTACTTGCGGAACAAGCGGCACTAACCGCCACACCTCCAACCTATCAGGTCTTCGCCTCCGACGTTAACGACATCGCAATAAAATCCGCGCGGGTCGGTATCTATTCCAGCGCCATTGTTGCCGACGTCACGCCTGTTCGGTTGCACAATTTTTTTCTGAGGTACAATGACCGGTATCATATTCGGGAATTTATTCGAGATCACGTACTCTTTGCACCCCATAATCTGCTCCAGGATCCACCTTTTTCCAGGCTCAATTTCATCTCCTGCCGCAACCTCCTCATCTACCTCAATCGCGATGCGCAAGACCACATATTAAAACTGCTCCATTACGCACTTAAGCCGGGTGGGTTGTTGTTCCTTGGTAGCTCCGAGTCAGCGGAACAAGCGGGTGAATATTTTGAGTTATTGGATAGAGAAAGTTCTATCTACCGCGCCAGAGAATCGGCTCGGAAAGATATCCCACTGCCACCGGTCGGAAGACCCCCGATTCCGCGCCCCCCTCTGCCACCTATCGAAAAACCGGCCGCGCCCAAAATTACTTCATCTGCCGATCCTTATCACCGCGCGCTTATTGAGCACGGGCCTCAATCTGTGATTGTGGAAAATGCGTTCGACCCGCTCCACACCGCCGAACGCGCCGGCCGGCGTTCCGACTCGCGCGAGGCGATACAGGTTGCGGTGGGAGATTGTGCTGACTCCGCGTCATTCGCGCAGCTTCAAGCGGAAGTGAAAATGTACAAGGATCAGCTTCGCGACGCCACTGAGGGAGCGCATATATCAACCGAGCAATTGAGGGCATCAACCGACGAGCTCGCGGCAACCAACGTGAAGAGGCAATCAACAGCCAAAGAGCTCGACGCTAACCGCAAGGAACTACGCTCTGTCAACGAAGAACTGGCCCTTGTAAATTCGGAGCTACAGTCCAGACTGAACGAGGTACATAGGGCCAATGATGATCTCAAAAACCTAATCGACTCCGCGGACATTGCCGCGATTTTCATCGACCGGGACATGAACATAAAGCGTTTTACACCCCGGGCCGCGGATGTTTTTCGAGTGAGGGGCACAGACTTGGGCCGACCGCTCTTCGATCTTAATCATTGCCTGAATTACCAAGAATTTTCGCAGGATCTCACACTCACCTTAGAAACAGGTCGTTCGTTCGATCGGAAAGTAATAACGAACAAAGGGCGTGATTATATTGTCCGCATCCGGCCATACCTCACCGCCCAAAAAATCAATGAAGGGATTCTTATTAACTTCATCGACGTGACCCTAGAGGAGACGCAAAAAAAGCAGGCTTGAGACTTTTATGGGACACCCCGCTCCACTTTGAGATACGCAGCCCAAAATGCCTGCCGCTCGTTTTAAGGTTCCACTACTTTCCGCTCATCGGCCATACGCTGTTCGAGCCGCGCGAAAATCCCCTCCGCGTAGGCCTTGCAACCATTGCGATTCACCAGGCCCTGAGGTGTGGAGAGGCGGCTCCGCAGGTTGCTGGCCGAAGGATGGGGAGTCAGCAGAATATCGCACTCCAACTTGGCGAGCCTGCCCAGCCCCGCGCGATAGGCGCTGACATAAGCGGGATGATCGCTAAAGCGATAGGTGTCGCTACTGATCGGCGAGAGACTGTCCGCGTAAACGACGTAGCCGCAATTATCCCCCTCGCAGGACCGCCATTGCCAACTCAACGCACCCGGTGTATGCCCCGGCGTGGCAACGGGAGTCAGCCTTAGATCACCGAGCTTCACAACTTCGCCAGCCTGCACGATTCCGTCCACTTGAGCTGCGGGAAAAGCGTCGTGCATATCCCCCTGCGGATCGGCATCGGAGGCAATTCCCGTACGCAAAACCGGCGCCGCCTCCGGGGACGCCAGCAGCCGCGCACCGCTGAGCTGCTGCAATCTCGCCAGTCCCCCCACATGGTCAAAATGTTCGTGACTATGGAGTAATAATTTTATGTCCCTCAGGGAAAAACCCAAAACCTCGATGTTTGCAGCAATCTTGTCCGCCCCTACCTCCGTCCCGCCATCGATCAATACATGACCGTCGTCGCCGGTAATCAGGATCGCCGTGATACCACAGGTCCCTACATAATAGGCGTTGCCGAAGATATGAAAAGGCGGACCGGCCTTGTCCCAGTCATCCCAATCGATACAGATTTTCGCCCATTCGGACGGCGGCGGGAGCTTTACTGGGTTTAATCCCCTCCCCGTCGCGCAGCCCGATGAGGCGAGAAAAAAAAGCAGCGCAAAAAACGCCGTGCAATAGCTGGAAAACTTACCTGGCATTGTGGACCTCAGTTGAGTCTATATCCCATTTTCTTGCTTTGCGATCATTCCCGCCCCTTGCCCGTCATTCCCGCGAAGGC
>DJFO01000327.1 GCA_002432555.1 Marinagarivorans sp. UBA5870 | reverse complement strand
GTACAAATATTGGAATTGGCTTTTTCCCGCCGGATATGTTGTTCGCGGGTCTGCATCGCCATGCGCAGCGCCTGCTTGCCGCGACTGTCGACGGAAACCCCGATGATGCGCCCCGGGGCCGAGCGTTTGTAAGCGTCGCGGAAGGCAAAAAAGGCTGCGTGCGGACCGCCGAACCCCATGGGCACGCCGAAGCGCTGATTGGTACCCACGACTATGTCTGCCCCCATTTCCCCGGGGGATTTCAGCAATACCAAACTGAGGATATCGGCCGCTACTGTGACCAGCGCGTCTTTGGCGTGCGCCGTGGCGATCAGGGGGGCGAGGTCGCGCACCAGACCCGTGCTGCCGGGATACTGCAGCAGCACGCCAAAATAGTCCCGCTCCGCCAGCTCGGTTTCCGGATCGCCAACGATCACTTCAAAGCCGAAGTGCTCAGCGCGGGTCTGCACCACCGCCAGGGTTTGCGGGTGCACGTCGCGCGCAACAAAAAACTGATCGGAGCGATTCTTTTTCGCCACCCTCTTGCACATGGCCATGGCTTCCGCCGCCGCCGTGCCTTCGTCGAGCAGGCTGGCATTCGCCAGTTCCATCCCCGTCAGGTCGATGATCATTTGCTGAAAATTCAGCAGTCCTTCCAATCGGCCCTGGGCGATTTCCGGTTGATAGGGGGTATATGCGGTGTACCAGCCGGGATTCTCCAGCACATTGCGTAAAATCACATTGGGAACGAAGGTGTCGTGGTAGCCCATTCCCAAATAACTTTGAAAGACTTGATTGCTTTGGGCTATGCCTCTGAGTTCCGCGAGAGCCTGCTGTTCGTTCAGCGGGGGCGGCAGTTGGCGTGTGGTCTCGCAGCGAATTGCGCTGGGTACGGTCTGCTCAATCAACTCCGCGACGCTGGCCACTCCTAGGGTTTGCAGCATCGCCTGGGTCTGTGCCTGATCCGGGCCTATGTGACGGCGAATGAATTCGCCGGAATCCTGCAGGGCTGCGAGGTTTTCTTCGCGGTAGTTCATAGAGGGAATTCCAACTGTGATGGTAAAAACAATGGGCAAAAACTTGAAGCGGCGCAGGCGCAAGACGCTGGCGGAAATGCCATGGCGCGCCCGGTGAAACAAATCGCGTATAGTAGCAGACTTCCCTCGTCATGGGACCCATCGATATGGCGGTTGGGAATCCGACAAAGCAAAACAATAGAGGAGAACGCCGTGGATTATTTTACGATCGGAGCCATTGTCTGGCTCGCGATATTCGCCCTCCTGGGCATTTTGAAAGGTTTCTGGAAAGCGCTCGCGGCGGCGCTGAGCCTTTTGTCGGCCTATTGGGCCTCCGTATATTTCGCGCCACTCGTCACCGATTTTATCGCGCGGCAATTTGCCGCCGCGCAACTGAACAGAACTCTGATTTGGATATTCAGCGCAACCGCAATTTTTCTAGTGACCGGTCTGCTGATGCGTTTGCTGATTCTCGCGATCGCCAAGCCCATGGCCATCAACAATGGATTTGTCGATCGGGCCGGCGGCGCGGTGATCAGCGTGGGCTACGGCGCCGTGCTCGGCGCCGTGTTAGTGTGGGGGCTCGCCTTTCTCGCGGATACCTGGAATTTGCGCGGCGGAAAATCGGCCGAGCACGAGCAACTTACTTTTGATACCTCCGGGCCGGNNTCCCAATGGGTGACCTGGAATGTCCAGCAGAGTGGCGGTTCCGAAGCGGTCGCCGGCATGTCCGCCGCCATAGTCGAGCGCCCAGCGGAAGTACTGGCCGACGTGCAGGCAACGGTGCGTTCGGCGGAGTTTAAGCAGTTGGTGGCGAGCCCGGAAATCGCGCAGATCGTGCAGCGGGGCGATGCACAGGCCCTGCAGCGAACGCCCGAATTCAATTCATTTTTACAGCAGCCGGCCGTGCGGGAGCTGCGCACCCTCGCGGCACCCGAATCGGCCGGCTGGAGCGACGCCAAGATTGCCGAGGAGACGGTGGATATCTGGACGCGCGTGGAACAGCTGAAAAACGATCCGCAGATGGCCGAAATATTGAACGATCCCGAAATAAAAACATTTTTACAGGGCGGCGGCAGGATTACCCCATCGCTGGTCAATAAAGGTCAGCAGTTGTTGGCGCTCTTGGGAAAAGACGCCGGGGGCGTAGCCGCCACCGTTGAAGTGCCCGATTTATTCCAGTGGTACGACGATGCCGGCGAACTGCATATCACCGACCAGGCGGGCATACCTGAAAATAAAAAGGCGGAAGCCACACCCTTGAATTTGAGATGAGCACCCTATGAGCGACAATAATCCAGTGACAAAGGTCGGCGGTTGGCAGCGCCTGACATCGCGCGTGGCCTACGAAAATCCTTGGATCAAGGTTTATCACGAAGAAGTTAAAACCCCCGGTGGGACCGACGGTATCTACGGTGTGGTGCATTTCAAGGGGACCGCCGTCGGCGTGGTGCCCGTGGATGCCGAAGGCAATACCTGGCTCGTGCGCCAGAGCCGTTACACCCTGAACGCGCACACCTGGGAAATTCCGGAGGGCGGCGCCAAACCGGGCGAGCCGACGCTCGAGTGTGCGCAGCGTGAACTCGCGGAGGAAGTCGGCTTACAGGCGAGTGAGTGGCGCGAGCTGGGGCGCGTGCACCTGTCCAACTCGGTGACCGACGAAGGCGGTGTGCTCTACCTTGCCACTGGAATTTCCCAGTGCGAACAAAACCTGGAGCCGACCGAGGATATTGAGGTCCGCAAGCTGCCGCTGCGGGAGGCACTCGCCATGGTGTTGTCCGGTGAAATAACCGACGCCCTCAGCGTGATCGCGCTCTTGCGTCTCGGCCTGGAAAACAAAATCAATGTGCCGAAATAAGAGGCTCAGGATGCGCACCTTTTCGACTTGGATCGCGTTGTCTTTGTGTCTGTTGGCGCAGGCCTGCGCGGTCAATAAATCCCAATTCATCACCCGCGACGGCCACCGCCTGCTGGAGGGGAAAAAAGAATTCCGCTTCGCCGGCATACACGCGCCGGAACTTCATCGGATCGAAGACGACGCCCGCGGACCCTGTAAAGCCGACCCGCGCGGTTGGGGCCAGTATTTTAAATGGCCGACAGCGGCGGAACAGGAAAATTGGATTAAAGCCCTTACCGATTCCGGCCACCGGGCCATGCGGGTTTACGTGTTGTCCGTCGCCACGCCCTACGATGCCGCATGCCAGCGGGAGACCCATATTTTGCCGCCCGCCGCAGCCGGCGGCCTGCCGNNGCATTACGACCGCATGATCGCGCTGGCCGATCAATACGGCCTGCGGTTGATTTTGCCCTTCATCGACCATTGGAAGTGGTGGGGTGGCCGTGATCAGCTGGCGGCATTTTATGAAGAAGAAGGTGCGGCCCTGCACGATATCCACAGCAAAACCTACGCTGCGTATTTGAGTATTATCAAGCAGGTGATTTTGCGCAAAAACACCATCACTGGTCGTCTCTACCGCGACGAGCCGGCGANNGATCATGGCTTGGGAAACCGGCAACGAGTTAAAGGATTCGACCGAGCAATTTGTCACGCGCACTGCGGCTTTTATTAAATCCCTCGACCCGAATCATTTGATCATCGACGGGACCTACCGAAAGATCAATGCGTTCTCTCTTGCCGATCCCAATATCGATATCATCAGCAACCACTATTACACCGAGATCGGCAACAATAATCCGGAGCAGGTGTTGTTGGACCTGCGCGCGATCAACGGCCGCAAGGTTTACCTTATTGGGGAATTCGGGTTGCGCGACGCGCGGGGACTGGAATCGATCATGCAGGCCGCGGTGCATTCGGAGCACCAGGGTGCACGGGCGGCCGGTGCGTTTATCTGGGGATTTCGCGGTCATCGCGAGGAGGGCGGTTTTTATTGGCATAAAGAACATTCCGGGCACTACAGTTATCACCTGCCTGGATTTCCGGAAAACGATAGCAATGAAGAAATGGCCGTGGTGAACCTGGTGCGGCGCGCCCAAGCGGAAATGGCGGGGCTGGCAGTGCCGCCACCGCTGCCGCGACCCGATCCTCCGCTGCTGCACCCCATCGCCGACCCGCGCCAGAAAATTCACTGGATGGGTGCACCGCTCGGGCGTTTTTATCGGATCGAACGTGCGGAACGCGAGACGGGGCCCTGGCAGGTGGTCGCCTCCCAGGTGTCTGACGGTCGTAATGAATTTAATCCGGCGACGGATGTCCTGTTCCGCGATGAGGCGGCGCTGGCGGCCGGCAAAGGCTACTTTTATCGCGTGATCGCCATTAACGAAAGCGGAGAATCCAAACCCTCGAATGTTGTCTCGGTAACGATTCCTTAAACGCCGGAGTGTTATATTCGGCGCTGTGGGCACCCGCTGTTTATTTCATCTGATCAGGAGCTGAGCCATGAATAAAATTGATATAGGTATCGCCGAGCCGGACCGAGTTAAGGTCGCCGATGGTTTAAAAAAGCTGCTGGCGGATTCCTACACGCTTTATCTGCAGACCCATAACTTCCACTGGAATGTTACTGGACCGCAATTCCGCGAATTGCACCTGATGTTCGAGGAACATTACACGGAATTAGCCGCGGCGGTCGACGTAATTGCCGAGCGAATCCGCACCCTCGGCATTGCAGCCCCGGGCACCTATAAAGCCTTTGCCGGCTTAAGCTCCATCGAAGAGGTGGAAGGCGTGCCGGCAGCGGAAAAAATGGTGGAATTGCTGACNNCAAGGGCACGAGCAGGTAGTGCGCACCGCCCGGCAGGTTTTAAAAATTGCGCAGGAGGCCGCGGATGAGTCGACCGTATCCCTCGTTTCCGACCGCATGCGCATCCACGAAAAAACCGCTTGGATGCTGCGGGCTACCTTACGTTGATGCCGCCCTACGCGGGTCGCCCTAC
>DJFO01000179.1:4224-4360 GCA_002432555.1 Marinagarivorans sp. UBA5870 | reverse complement strand
CTGCAGCGGGATGTGCCGGAGCATCCGTCAGCGGTGCAACTCACCGGTGTTTACCACAACCTCTTGCGGCGCTGGAGCGAGGTCTAGGTGTGGCGGTAAGTCTCGGCACTGCGCGCCAGTGGCACTGGATCAGTTC
>DJFO01000179.1:0-4081 GCA_002432555.1 Marinagarivorans sp. UBA5870 | reverse complement strand
GGCTCGCTTCCCGCCGAATGGAGTGAGGAGGAGATTTACCTTTCACTGCCGCGGCCGGGTGGTGACGCCTGGCTGACGGTCGACCGGGCGACGGGAGCGGTACTTTACGAGCGCACCGATCGGGGGTGGATTTCTTATTNNACCTGCGTGGTCTTCTGTATCAGCGGCTTAATCCTGCTGTATCGCCATGCTGGCAGTCGGCCAACAACTTGGCCCTTGGTGGGCCTGGGCTTAGTGGTACCGCTGTTGCTGGCGTTGCTGTTTATTCATTAGTTCGAGGTCCCTATGCGTTCGTTGCGTGTCTCTCTGTTGTTGCCGTTACTGTGGTCCGCACCCTTATTCGCGGCGGAGCTGGAAGTCTCTGTCGAAATTCCACAACTTGATGTTGCGGAATATCACCGCCCCTATTTGGCCATCTGGCTCGAGCGCGACGGTGCCTACGCTGCCAACCTCGCTGTTTGGTATCAGTTGGAAAAAGGCGGTGAAAAAGGCGAAAAGGGTGAAGAGTGGCTGAAAGACATGNNGCGGTGCCACCCGCGCCCCTGGCGTCCATACTGAAAAATTCACGCCCGGCCAAGGTGCTCTCGCACAATTGCCGGCGGGCCAATACGAGTTGCTGGTGGAGGCCGCGCGAGAAGTCGGCGGACGAGAGCTTGTCCGCGTGCCGTTCNNCGTTCCAGTGGCCGCCGACGGCGGCGCAGACGCTCACTGCAAATGGTAGCAGCGAACTCGGTGCCCTCACTTTGAAAATGTCTCCCTAAATGCGCAGAAGAGGAAAAATTATGAAAAATCTCGCTTCTCTGACCGCCGCCCTGGTGCTGGCGGCGCTGATTCCCGCCGCTGCCCACGCCCACCGCGCGTGGATAGTCCCCGCGGCCACCGTCCTCTCGGGCGAGGATTCTTGGGTGACGTTCGACGCGGCCGTCTCCAACGATATTTTCCATGCGGACCACGCGCCCCTGCGCCTTGAAGGCATAACCGCCACGGCGCCGGACGGAACTCAGGTGCCGCTGCAGAATTCCAGCACCGGCAAACATCGCAGCACCTTCGACTTGAATCTTCAGCAAAAAGGTACCTTCAAAGTGGGCTCCTTCAGCAGCGGCCNNCCTGGACGCCTATGAGACGGGCCGAGGCGGCGTGCGTCTGCGCGCGCGCTGGGAGACCGAGACCGGTGAAAGACGCGGCTGGCCCGGCCGCGGTGTTGAGGCCACGCCGGAAGGTTTTGCCAAGGAAGTGCCGAAAAAAGCGAAAAACCTCGAAGTCTCATTTGGCTCTCGCCGGGTGGAAACCTTTGTCACGTCGGGGAGCCCGAATACCAAAGTTTTTACGCCCATCAACAAAGGTTTGGAACTGGTGCCGGTCNNCCGACCTCTTCGCTGGAGAAAAAGCCGATTTCAAATTTCTGATCGATGGAAAACCCGCGGTGGGCGCAAAAATTGAAGTGATTCCGAGCGGCGCCCGCTACCGAAACAAGCAGGCCAACCTCACTGCCGAAACCGATAAAAACGGCGCGGCTGCGATCACCTGGCCGCAGGCTGGAATGTACTGGATGAGCGTGAGCTACGAAGACGGCAAAGCCGAAAAACCCGCGAAAAAACGTACCGCAAGTTATGTGGCGACGTTTGAAGTATTGCCGGAATAAGCACACCGGCGGTTGCTCTGCGCGAGTCGATTCAACATCGAACCTCGCTCACAGATCTCCGGCCCCCTCCAACGGAGCCCTGCGGGCCATAGCGGCGAATTCCCGTAGGGCGACCATTCTAGTCAGCAGGGGAATGGCACCGCGGCGGATAGTTCGCACAATTTTTTCCCGGGTGGGCGCTGGCGGATTGGGTACAATCCCTCCGCTTCGCCGCTTTTTCCGTGACCTTGGGAGTTTATAGTGCGCATTTTTTTCGCCGTCCTGATCGTCCTTCTCTACTTCGCCCTGTGTTACGCCTGCTGGCGCTCTTACCGCCGGGCCCGCCGCAAACTTCGGCTGCTCGATTCGGCGGATGCCTGGTTGATCGCCTACGCGAGCCAAAGCGGCACCGCCTCGGCCCTCGCCTGGCAAACCGCGGACCAGCTGCAGGCGGGTGGAGTAGGGGCGCAGGTTGTGCCGTTAAACCAACTGGGCCCGGAAAATTTGCAGCGGCGAAACCAGATTTTGTTTATCGTCAGCACTTTTGGTGAAGGCGAAGCGCCGGACAGCGGCAGCCGATTTCTCGCGCGCCTCGGCGATGTCCGCCTGCATCACCTGACCTACGGCATACTCGCCCTGGGCGATCGTGATTATCGGTTTTTCTGCGGCTTCGGCCATTCCCTCAACCAAGCGCTGCACTTGCGAGGCGCAACCTCCCTGTTCGACCTGATTGAAGTCGACAAGGGCGATCCGGCCGCCTTGCGCCATTGGCAGTATTACTTGGGTCGGATCACCGGCGTGCCCGTGTCCCGCGATTGGAACCCGGCAAAGTACGATTCTTGGCGACTGGTGCAGCGCCGCTGCCTCAACCCCGGCAGCCCGGGCGGGCCGGCCTTCTGGTTGCAGCTGCGGCCGACGGAGAGCACCGCGATGAGATGGGTTGCGGGGGATATCGCCGAGATAGGTCCCTGCAACACTCCGGCTCGCGTCGAAACATTTCTCGCGCGCCTTGGTCGCCCAGTCAATGAGCGAATCGAACTCGATGGCAATGTTACGAGTCTGGCGGAAGGGCTGCGACGGCGGGATCTGCCGCACGACCTCGACCATTTGCGCCTGCTCTCTGGCGCTGAGCTGGTGCAGGCGCTCCCAGAGCTGCCGCACCGGGAATATTCCATCGCGTCCACACCTGCCGAGGGTACCCTCGATCTGCTGGTGCGCCAGGTCAGGCACGGCCCCGATGACTTCGGCCTCGGCTCTGGCTGGCTGACCAATTGGGTGCCGGAAGGCGGGGAGGTATTGCTCCGAGTGCGCAGCAATCCAGGATTTCATCCGCCGCTTGCCACTGTGCCGTTGATTTTAATCGGCAACGGCACTGGAATGGCGGGATTGCGCGCGCACCTGGCGGCACGCCGGGAAGCCGGAGCGGCGCGCACTTGGCTGCTGTTCGGCGAGCGCACCGCCGCGTGCGATCAATTTTTCAAGGAGGACCTGCGGGCCTGGCAGGCGGATGGCACACTCGAGTTTGTCGATCTGGTGTTTTCGCGCGATGCAGCGCCGGGCGCAGCCCGCTATGTGCAGGATCTTTTGCCCGCGCGCGCCGAGCGTCTCCTGGCCTGGGTGGATACGGGAGCGGCCATTTACGTTTGCGGCAGCCTTAAAGGCATGGCGCAAGGCGTGGATGAAGCCTTGGAGCGGCTGCTCGGCCGCGCGCGGCTGGACGCCATGGCCGNNAGCAATTCGTCCAGCGTCAGCCCGTAACTACCGATAAAAGTGTCGAGAAAAAATTGCACTTCCGGCATGTTGATTTGTTCCAACCGCGCTTTGACGGCTTCTTCAGCTTTACTGAATTCCCTATTGCCCGCTGCGACTTCCGTATGGCANNTACGCGGCTATAGTATCGGCCGCCTTGATTAGGCTGCGCTGGTCGTCCGGCAGACTGTCCTCAACGATTACCTTGCGGTAGTCGTCCTGCAGGCCCTCGGGCAGTAGATTGAGCAGCTCGTTTTCCGCCTGGCGCTCTATGGCCTTATAGGCCTGAGTAATTTCCGGCGTGTGGTATTTGATGGGGGAGGGCAGATCGCCGGTGATCACTTCGCTGCAATCGTGGTAGATCGCCGCCACCACNNCACCACTACCGCGTTTACGTCCACGGTCCCGCCGTAATAGCGATTGCGGATCAAGCCGAGGGCATGCGCGATTGTGGCCACCTCCCAGCTGTGCTCCATAACATTTTCGTTGACCGTGTTGCGCTTCAGCCCCCAGCGCTGCAACCAACGCAGTTTACTGATGTAAGCGTAGAAATGGCTTCTCACAGGTGACCACCCACTCCTGAATTAATAAACAGCGAGAAATGGAAATACCCATATTTTCGAACGGCGCGGGAGATGCGGCGACAGACCCCACGGTGTTTTGCGCCGGTCGTCTTTTGCAACAGCTGTTCCTTTTGCATCGCAACACCTG
>DJFO01000416.1 GCA_002432555.1 Marinagarivorans sp. UBA5870 | reverse complement strand
GCCGGGCATGCCGATGTCCAGCAGCACCACCTCCGGGCGGAACTCGGCCGCCGCCGCCAGCACGGCGCGCGGCTCGTGCACGGTGCGGGTGGGATGGCCGCTGATCTCCAGCACGGCGGCCAGCGTGTCGGCGGCGTCCACGTTGTCGTCCACCACCAGGAGCCGTTTGATCCCGAGGTTGTCGCGTGCCGACTCCGCGGAGCTGGAACCGCAGTCGCTCTGCCGCAAGGTTTTCCCCACTTTGTCCAACAGCAACTGAATATCGAACGGCTTGGATAAATAGTCGTTGAAGCCGGCCAGCAAACAGCGCTCCCGCTCCCCTTTCATAGCTCCGGCGGTGATGGCAATAATCGGCACGTCTATGCCGTGACTGCGAATGGCCGCCACCGCTTCCTTGCCGTTCATGAGCGGCATGTGAAAATCCATCAGGACGAGATCCGGCATTTCCTCCGAATCCCGATGCGCCAATAGGTAGTTCACCGCTTCTAAACCATTGCCGAGGGCGACGACGCGCGCGTGTGTCGGCCGCAGTATGTCCGACAGGTACTGGCGGATATCCTCGTGGTCGTCGACGACCAGCACCCGGCAGGTTAATTCCGGTACTGGATCCGCAGGCAGGGACTCCTCGTGTTTGTTGATCAGGCCGGGCTCAACCAGCGCGGCGTTCGCCGCCTTGCGCAGCGGCAGGGAAAAACGGAACTGGCTGCCCTGGCCGACCGTACTATCGAAGGTGATAACACCGCCCATCTGGAGGGCGAGCTGCTGACTGATACTCAAGCCCAAACCTGAGCCGGGGGTTTTGCGGGTGAGGTTGTCGGTGCCGCGCACAAAAGGTTTGAAAAGATTTTCCCGCTCCTCCGGCGCTATGCCGCGGCCAGTGTCGGTTACCGCAAGTTCGATCAGGTCTCCCTCCGGCGTGCGCAGGCTGCGCACCGTGACGCGCACCTCGCCTTTCTCCGTGTACTTGATCGCGTTGCTCAGTAGATTGGTCACTATCTGGCGATAACGGATTGGATCGGTCACCACGATTGCCGGAATCTTGTTGAGCACCTCGAAGGTGAGACCTAAATTCTTTTCCCGCGCGCGATTGGAGGCGATGGCCTGCACATCGCGCAATAGGTTCAGCAGATCGCATTCCTCCAAATCAATCTGCAGAAAGCCGCTTTCGATTTTGGACAAATCCAGCAGATCGTTGAGCAAATCCAGCAAATGCAGACTATTGCGTCGGAGGATATCGAGTTTTTCCCGCCCATCGACCGAATCGATCTCCAAACGCAGCAGTTCGGCAAAACCGAGGATCGCCGTCAAAGGAGTGCGCAATTCATGGCTGATATTAGCGAGGAAAACCGTTTTGGTTTTGTTTGCCTGCTCGGCATTTTGCTGCATATCGCGCAGTTTCTGCTGCTGGCGCTTGCGCTGCGTGATATCGATGAAGGTCACCACGCTGCCGTTTGCCATTCCCTCTCCCTCGTCGATCGGATGACTCCAGAACTCCACGGGCAGCGGGGTGCCCTGCTTTTTCCAGAATATCTCTTCGTCGGAGCTGCTGGTTTCCCCACGCTCGATGGAGCGCAATATGGCGCACTCCTGCTTGGGATAAGGCGAGCCATCCGGCCGCGAATGATGCATCAGGTGGTGAAGATCGCGACCGAGCAATTCAGCCGGCGATTCGTAACCCAACAGACGCGCCGCAGACTGGTTGCAGAAAACGCAGGTCTCGTTGCGATCAATAAACAATATGCCCTCTTCCGTGGAATTGACCAGCAAATGGATTTTGCGGCCGTCTTCCCGCGCCCGCTCCTCCGCGGCACGGTGCTCGGTAACGTCGTTGACTATGCCGATGAAGTTGCGCACTTGACCGTCGTCCGACACCACAGGTGCAAGATGCAGATCGTTCCAAAAGGGTTCGCCGTCTTTTTTATAGTTCAGCAGGCAGACGCGCACCGCCTCACCCGCCGCCAAGGCGTCGCGGATAAGTTGCACATCGTCCGCAGCGGTGTCGGGGCCCTGCAGGAAACGACAGTTCTGCCCGAGCACCTCGGCCGGCGAATAGCCGGTGATCTGGTAAAAGCCCTGATTCGCGTAAATGATGCTGTGGCCTTGTCCACTGTCGGTAATCACTATGCCATTGCTGGAGGACTCCAGGGCCCGGGTACGCAGTCGCAGTTCGTTTTGGGTTGCTATGCGTTGGCTGATGTCGCGCACACCAAAAAAGAGCAGGGCTTCGCGACCAAAACTGAGCGAGGTTACATTCACTTCGACGTGCAGCAGCGATTTATCACGGCGCAGCAGGCGCCCTTCGAACGGGGCCACAGATTCGGATTTGGCGCGCTCGAACAGACTTCGGAAGCCCTCGACGGTCATGCCGTCAATGAGGTCGACCAAGTTGTTCTGCAGTAGGGNNGACGCCTGATCAAACTGCAGTTGGTTGCAGAGCGCCGCGTTGACATAGGTGAGTCTGCCATCGGCCGCCGCCAGTGCGTTGCCGTCGGACGTAAGATCACTGAGAATCTTGAAGCGCGCCGTTTCCTCCTGCGCGACTTTGAGGGTGCTGATGTCGATCAGGGTCAACAATACGCCCTGAATTTCGCCGCTGGTTGCCGCCTTATAGGGCAGGATGCGCAGGATAAACGGGTGCCCGTCCTGATCCTGTGTCTCGACCTCAAACTCCGTCCCGCTATCGGTCACCTTGCGCAGCTGCTCGACCAAACCCACGTATTGCAAGGTATGGGTAAACCCGGCGATGGAACGGCCCACGTCCTGGGGCAAAAAATTGAAAATTCGACTGATTTCCGGGGTGTACCGCCGGATGCACAGATCCCGGTCGAGAAAAATCACGCCGACCCGAGTGGTTGCCAACAGATTATCCATGTCATCGTTGGCTTCGACGAGCTCGACGATCTTTTTCTGATATTCGTGGTTGACCGTGTAAAGCTCTTCGTTAACCGACTGGAGTTCTTCGTTAGTACTCTGGAGTTCCTCGTTGGAGGCGACCAGCTCTTCGTTGGAAGCCTGCATTTCCTCGTTAGCAGTTTCCAGTTCTTCGATGGTTGCCTGGAGGTTCTCCTGGCTATAGCGCAGTTCCGACTCGAGGGACTCTATATGATCGCGCGTTACCGCATCCAGCTGTACGGCTTCAGCCTCGAAGGTGTTGTCGACGATCTTCTGCTCCGTCAGTTTGATAAAGAAATAATTCGCTTTGACCCGCTGTTCATAGATCGGCTGGACCGACACTTGGTGGCTGCGCAACTGGCCCTCGGAGTCGCGCATTTTTATGCCGGTATAAGTCACGGTCGCGTCTTTCTGCACCACGTGGTTGATGGCGCCGGCAAAGGAGGTTTTGACCTCCTCCTCGATCAAATCGAGGAAGTAGGTAGAGGTGCGGCCGGACCGCAACTTCAAATATTTTTCTCCACCGCCGAATATGTGGACGATATGCAATCTTTCATCGAGCAGAAACGCCGGCGGCATGAATTGATCGAGCAGCCGGTCGTAGACTGACAGCAGCGATTTTTCTCGCGTGCCGGACCCGTCGCCGCCAAGACCGGACCGCCCGGCGGTAGGCAGCAGCGCCGTGACATTCAAGTCGAAACGCGATTCCGCCGGCAGGCGAATATCCCGTTTTTTCCGATAAATCCGGTGGCGGCTGCTGACTTCCTCAAATTCGCTGTTGAGGTCGCCGACGGTTTCGCTGGATCCCAGCGTAAGAATCCCGCTGGTCTTTAAGCTGAAATGGAAAATCGAAATGACTTTCTGTTGGATATTGCTCTGCAGATAGATCAGGAGATTGCGGCAGCTGATCAAATCCATTTTGGTAAAGGGGGCATCTGTAATCACGTTGTGCGCCGCGAAGGACACCACCTTCCGGATTTCCTGGTTGACCAGGTAACCGTTCTTGAAGGGAATGAAATAGCGGGCTTTACGTTTTTCCGAAACGCCCTGCACAGCGTCTTCCGCGAAGATACCGGCACTGGCGGTTTTAATGGACGTCTGATGCACGTCCGTGGCGAAGATCTTGATGTTGAAAGGCTTGCCGGCCGCCATCAACTGTTCATGAAACAGAATCGCCAGCGAATAAGCTTCCTCCCCGGTGGCGCAGCCGGCTACCCATACCCGCAGCGGCCGGTCGTCTTCCATGCCACTAATCAAACGGGGTATGACTTGGGATTCCAGCACTGCGAACATTTCCGTATCCCGGAAAAACCTCGTAACGCCGATCAACAGGTCCTTATAAAGGCTCTCCAGCTCCTCATCGTCGCTGTCGATGCGCCGCCAGTAGTTTTGCAAATCGTTGTTGTTGGTCAAGAGCAACCGGCGCTTGATGCGCCGGCCGACCGTACTGAGTTTATAGACGGAAAAGTCGATTTTGTAACGATCGTTCAAGAGCCGGAATATGCGCCGCAAATCTGACTCTTCCGGCAGTAGATCCTGTTCCCGCAGCAGAGCGGGCGACAGGGCGCTCCGGACGTAGCGCAGCAGAACATCCGGCATCACCTCCGGCGCCAAGGATAAAGTCACCGATCCAGTGGCTACCGCGGCGAGTGGCATACCGTCGAAGGCCGCGGTCTCCTCGTCTTGCGCCAAGACCAGCCCACCGGCTTCTGCAATACTGACCACACCTCTGGACCCATCACCTCCGGTGCCGGAGAGAACGATTCCGATACTCCACCGTCCGGCGTCGAGGGCAAGGGAGCGAAAAAATTCGTCGATCGGATGGGAAATATGCCCGGCGGGGGCTTTGTCGGTTAACAGCAGGCGGCCGTTCACCACCACCATCATTTTCTTCGGCGGGATGAGATAAATATTATCCGGCTCTATGAGAACGCCGTCCTCCACCCTGTGGATCGGCATGCGCGTCTTGCGCGAGAGAAGCTGTTCCATCTGGCTTTTGAAATCGGGTGACAGGTGCTGCACCACGACAAACGCCATCCCGGAATTGATCGGCATATTCTTGAAGAAAACCTCCAGCGGGTCCAATCCTCCCGCCGAAGCTCCTACACCGACAATGTGGAAACGACGCTGCTCGTCCTGTCCGCGCACGTCGCGCTCACTTTCTGGCTCACCCATAGACAACTCATAACAAAAAATAGCCGCAACCTTGACGGCAGGTATTTCACTGACTGCTGGCGAAAACACTTCGGGATAAAAGGGAAACGCTGCTCGTGCATCCAGCGGTGTCGAAACGAACAGCGACTACCAGCTTGGTGCCGAAACAGTTGTTCGAAGTTCCATTCTAGCCAGATTTGCCAGGAGGGTTAAGCACAAATAATGCTAACTAGCATAAATAATGCAGATCCTGCAGCGCGGATAAAAAAACCCGCAAAGTCGCTGACACAAAAAGAAGGGACGCCCGCAGTGTGTCGAGCGCAGCATTTGTAAAAATTACAGCAGCGCGCTAGCGGCTTGGTAAATCTTGCAGGGGAATGTGCGGCATCGAACGGAGTTTGCCGGAGTGCGAAATTTAGTGGAATACGAAGTTGTTGTAGTGCGAACTTGGCCGGCGACACACTCGGATAGATTTGCACATCGCCGCGGCAGGATTTTAGGAAGTTACCTTATTAGGAAGTTACCTTATTAGGAAGTTACCTTAAACGCATCGCGGTAGTTGACCTCACCGCGCGGTATCTGGCCGGAAAATGCAATTGCCAGAAAATATTCAGACGGCACACCGGCAAGGCTTAGCCCGGTCTCGGCCTTGAAGCCAAAGCGCTTGTAATAGTCGGGTTCTCCCAGCACCACGCAGCCGGCTGCACCCAATTCCCGCAACTTCAGCAGCGCTTCGCGCATCAGCTGGGCGCCGATGCCTTGGCCTTGGACCTCCGGACTTATCGCTATGGGACCCAACCCGTACCAATTTAAATCCAGCTCCGCGACCGTCACCGGCGATACGGCGACATAACCAATAACTCGACCGCCTTCCTTTGCCACCAGCGACAGCGTCAGCTGACCCGCCGCGCGCAGCTTTTGCACTATGCGCTGCTCATGTTGATTGGTGTATGGCGCATCGACAAGTGCTTGCGCGATCAATTCTTCAATGGCGGAGATATCGGAAACGGACTCTTCACAGATGGCGATTTTCATTGCTTTTCTGTCACTCGATGGCCGGCAATTGCCTCGTGTCACCAAGGCCGTCAGGTCCTTGTGCACGCGCTGATCGAACTACTGCAGTGCCCGCCCGGGGAGCACCAATTCTGCGCATCAGTCTAACCCACCTCCCAAAACTTTCGTTAGATTTTTTTGCGTTGCAGCATCCGCTAAAAAAAGCCGAGCTCGGCGAGACGATCCGTTATGATTGGGCGAGGCAGCGCCCAAAGCGACGGAGAGACGCCCGAAGCTTCGCCTATACTCAACCCAACAGCGGAAGCAGTTCACATTTTTAATTGGCACCTTCATGGCCCATAGCCAGCGCATAGTGATACTCAACACGAAAGGAGGCAGTGGCAAAACCACACTGGCCACCAATCTCGCCGCTTATTACGCGCATAAAGGATTTAAAACTGCGTTGCTCGATTACGACCCCCAGGGCTCCGCCACATTTTGGCTGAGCCGGCGCCCCCCGGAACGCCCAAAAATTCAAGGCATCGCCGCTCATAAGTACAACCACAGCGTGACTCGCAGCTGGTCTTTGCGTCTTGAATCCGACACGCAAAGGGTGGTGGTGGATTCCCCAGCCGGGTTGGATATCAGAGGTTTTACGCAACTTCTCGATAAGGCCACCGCCATACTCATACCCGTGCTGCCCTCCGAGTTGGACATGCACGCCGCTTCCCACTGCATCGCCGATTTACTGTTACTTGCCAAGCAGCACAAACGGCGCAATCGAATTGCGGTAATTGCCAATCGCACCCGCAAAAATTTACTTGCGTTTCAAAAGCTGGAAAGATTCCTGAAATCCCTGAACATTCCTTTTGTCACAACACTGCGGGATTCGACCTTGTACCTTAATGCAGCCGAACTCGGTTTGGGAATTCACGAAATAAAAAGCTACCGCAGCAAAGAAGACCTGCAAAGCTGGCAAGTGCTGCTCGATTGGCTGGATTGCCTTGAAGGTGAGGACAGCCTTCGCGACGGGACTTCCATCACCTGAAGCTCAGACCGCGCGCGCAAGTCGCTCGCGGCACAATTGAATTCACTGTCGAGCTTGCGCCAACCGCAAAATCCTTCCCTGTACCCTGTTGAATATAGTCCTTGCTGGATGCAGACCCTGTTGGATCTAAACCTTGTTGGATGCAGACCCATTTTATTGCGATAGGAAAAATGCGGAATAGCGAAAGAAGAATCCTCCCCGGGCGATGCGCGAGAGGATGGCAGCACCCAAACGGACGCGGTTTGGTAATGTTGCCTAGGGCGGAACCGTGCAGTGGGTTCCGCTACCTTCGCCGAACTATTTAGTACGAGAATTCAGCTTCTCTACTTCGAGGCGGTGTTGATCGTCGAACACCCAAACTTCTTCGTAATCCACTTCGAACAGGTGGCCGTCCGGGTCCTTGAAATAACCGGCGATTCCCCAGGGGGTGCGCGTTGCTGGCTTGATCACGGTCCCACCAGCCGCCTGGACCTTCGCAAGTATTGCCGGAACCTCGGCGGCGGTTTGGGCGAGATATACAAGTCCGATCCCGGCAAAATCGCCACGCGGTGCGTCGGGCGCTGCCGAACCCGCCTGGACTTGCGCGTCCTGAACTAACGCGTCCCGCGCAAGATCCGCGCGGGGCAGTAGGCACAAAGCATAACCGCCGAGATCGAATTTAACGAAACCGTCATGGCCCGTGGCGGATTTTTGCCAGCCGAGAGCCGTGTAAAAGGCCGCCGAGCGGGCGACGTTTTCGACCCCGAGCAGGATCAGGTGGAGACGCTGTCTGGGCGGTAGCGGAGCAAATTCGTCGGTGGCGAAAACGCGGCCGATGGGACTGTCGAGCATGGGGATTTCCTTTGTGGCAGCGGCGCAGCACCAGGTGGTCAACACCACCAGGGTTAGCCAGGTTCTCTGGGCGAACATCATTCGCTCTTGATGTCCTTGAGCAGGGCTTTAATGCGCAAATAGCGCTTCTGATTCTGCGCTTCCTGAACATTAAAGAGGCCGAGGATCATAAAGGTCAAACCGATAAATTCGGATTTGGGCGGAATAGAAAAGGCGAAGACATTGCTGCCCGGGGCGACGGTCAACAAAAGTCCAGCGATAAAAGCGAGACCACCCAACCCCACGGCGATATTGGCCCGGGTGCGGCCGCGGGGATTGGGCTGGCTGTTCGGCTCCGTTAACTTCATTGGCTCCTCCTGCGGCTGTGGTAAAGGCGAAATCCGACAGGCGGGGATTATACGGTGGGAGCGCGTGTTGCGCGACCTGCCCCGACAGAGCAGGGTTAGAGAGCGGCGTAGAGAGCGGACCGACCACTTCGTCGGATAGGCTATTCACTATGTCTGTGGCTCGCCGCCAGTTTAGCGAACCAAATGTCAGACGGCGTTCGGGTTGAGCGAGTCCCGTTGCCAATTTGCCGGATTATCGCGGATATACTCTCGAAGACAATCGGGTTCCCGCTCATTTCGCAGGATCCGCTCCCAACACAGTTGCGCTGCCAAAGCTTCGGTAGAGTTGAGCCGGCATTTCTGGCGGCGGCGAAACAAAGGTTGAACACCCTGGATTTATGGGCTCTCACAATTGAACCGAGCCCGCTGGATTTTTCTTGAGCGCATTCGCTTTCTCCCGCAGCCGCGTTGGGGTCAACTTTTTTTGGCTGATCGGTATTGGTCGAGTTTTGGAAGTGCATGATCCCGTGAATGTGATTGGGCATGACCACAAAGGCATCTAAGAGAAGCTGTGGCCAGCGCATCGGTAAATCGTGCCAGGCTTGCTCGGCAAGATCACCGTAGATCGACGGCTGGATAGCATCGTCGATTTGTCCGCAAAGATTTTTGCGATCAAATGTGCAAATGGTGACGAAGTAGGCTCCTGGATGGGAATAATCGTAGGTTGGCAGGCGGAGGGAACGGCGGCGAGGAAATGGTAAACCAACAGACATATTCGAATCTCCTTTTCTGATCCTAGGGGGAATCCTTGTGATTGCCCGTCTCACCGGTCGCACAATTTCCCACAAGAATTTGAATCGCCTTTCTATCGCCTCGAATGGCGATCGATCTTCGCCGGATCTACGGGTGCGGCCTTTGATTTCCATCGCCAAAAAAAAGCCGCCTAACGGCGGCTTTTTCGATTCAGCTTACTTTTTCGACTTTTCCAAAATATGGTCCACTGCGTGTTTGATCTCATCGTCGCTGCAGTCCATGCACAGGCCCTTGGCAGGCATGGCCTTAAAGCCGCTGATGGCGCTGGTGTAGAGTCCTTCGAGTTTGCGCTCGGCCAAGCGCGGGGCCCAGGCGGCGGCGTCGCCGATTTTTGGTGCGCCGGCTGCGCCGGTGGCGTGACAGGTAAAACATTTGGTGGAATAAACCTGTTCGCCGCTGCGCGGCTCGCCACTGCTGGCTGACGCGACCGCCGCCGAAGCGCATGGGTCGCCAGCCATGCAGACGTCGCCGACGGGCTTGGTGCGGTCGGCGGCGGTCTCCGTGGCGGAATGGGCGGCGAAAGCGCAGCCCGCCAGAACGGCGGCCAAACAGAGGTTTTTAACAATCGAGTTCACGTGCGACTCCTTAAGTCAGATGAATAAAACGAAGCAAAAAAATGTAGGCGGCAAATTATATGCGTCTCGCCCTCGCATGAATACGTTTCGGCTGTGCGAATTATCAGCGGCGTTTCCATTGACCCCCGGCAGGGTCTGGAATTCCGGGTGCTAACGCAAGAGATGGTTGATCATCGCCCGCAGACGGGCCGGTTTAACCGGTTTGCGCAGCGCGGCGAATCCGCTGTTGGCAATGGCGTCCCACACCCGCTCGTCCTCGGCTCCCGTCACGATAAAAGCGGGAACCTGTCGCTGCAGGCAAGCCCGGGCCGCGGCTATAGCTTGGTCACCCGTAACCTCCGCGCCGAGTTGAAAATCCGAGATGATCAACTTGGGGGCGGCGCCTCCCTGCCGGTAGAACTCCGCCATGGAGGTTATGCTCGGAAAGTCATCGACGGAAAATCCCCACTCGACAAGCGTCAGTTTGAGGGCAGCGCGTATATCTTCGTTGTCGTCGATCAGCAGAATGCGGCTCGCCTCGTCATTTAAACTCTCCAGCCCCAGATCGCCGACCGCCGGCCGCGCAGCCGCCTGCGCGATTAAGGACATCCCCGCAGCAGTTACATCGTCGGACGGCATTGCCATCGCCGGAGTTGCGGCGCCCGGCGCTCCGGCGGCCAGCGCTCCGGTGGCCGGCATCCCGGTGGCCGGCAGCCCGGCGCTCGACGCTCCGGTGGCCGGCATCCCGGCGCCCGACGTATCCGCTTTTGCGCGCGCGCGTTCGTCCACCAGCGGTACTACCAACTGAAACACGGTGCCGCGCCCGACTTTCGAACGGAGTTTCAGACTGTAACCCAGGCTGTCCGCAAAGTGTTTGACTATGGCGAGCCCGAGGCCGAAGCCCCCGCGCTGCTCCCGGTCTTCTTCGCTGACCTGCACGAATTTGCTGAAGATCTGGGTTTGTTTCTGCGCGGGAATGCCGCGCCCGGTATCCCAGATTTCGATCGCCAGGCGATTGCCGCGACGGCGGCAACCGAGCAGTACACCGCCTCTGTCCGTATAGCGAATGGCGTTGCTCAGCAAGTTGCGGATGATGCGCTCCAGCAGAGTCGCGTGGGCAAGGACTCGGTAATCCCGCGTGTGGAAACGCAGGCGCAGGCCTTTTTCCTGCGCTATGGCTTCGAACTCCAGGAACACCTTGCCGAGCAGCTGTTTGATGGTCACCGGTTGGGTGCCGGCCACCGAGAGATCGAATTCGTAGCGGGAGACGTCGAGAATTTCCTTGAAGAGGCCGCTGAGGTTCTGAATCGCCTGGCGCAGCTTTTCGACGATCTGCTGCTGCTCCGCATCTTGCACCTTTTTGCCGAGGGTCTGGGCGAAGATACTCATGGCCTGCAGGGGTTGGCGCAGGTCGTGGGCGGCACTGCCGAACAGGTCCTTGATCTGGCGATTGCGCAATTCCAGGGACGCAGCGGTCGCTTCCGCCTCCGCGCTTTTCTCCACGAGGCCACGGTACAAGACTTCCAGATCCCGGTTGTTTTTCTCCACGATCTGCAACATTTCGTTGAACGACTCCACCAGGCGACCCACCTCGTCCCGGCCGCTGGCGACGGCGCGCAAGCTGAGATTGTTGCTGCGGCGCACGCCGTCCATCACGTCGGCGAGATCGACAATGGGCCGCACCACGCTGCGCTGCAGCCGCCGCGTCATCAAAAACGCGACCAGCAGCGCGATGATGGTGACGAAGGCGCTGGTGACGATCCACTTGCGGGTGCGCTCGGCAATCGGTGACAGGTCGGACGCCACCAGCACGTATCCGAGGCGTTGGCCCTTGCGGAAAATCGGCTCGACCACCTCGAGCAAAAACTTGCTGCCGGTTTTGAATCGCTCGGCGCGGTAATCGAGCACATCGGGGCAGGATGCAAAAGCGCTCTCGCGGCGCTGAAAACGCGCAAACAGGCGCTGCTGGTCGTCGTAGATGCAGGCGTGCTGGATGGTGGATCGCAGGGCGAGGGTGGTGAGATTTTCCAAGGCATTGGAGCGATCGCCAAAGGCGACCGCCGCGGCGCTGCGCGCGGCGGTGATGCGGGCGAGAACCCGCAGCTCTTCACCGAGGTCGCGTTTGACGTTTTCCCGATCGAATGAAATAAAGTTGGCGACCGTGACGATCATGGCCGATGCCATGCCGATCACAATAATGATCGACATCTTGCGCTGGATCGGCAGGTCGCGGTAGCGCCACATAAGTCGCCTCATAAACCGCGGGCGGTCACGGGGCCGCGCGGGTGTTGCGTTTGATCACCCGCGCGAGGGCCAAGAGGTCCGAGTCCAGGAACAGGCCGTTGATCAGCGCGTTCTCGATGTTCACGTCAAACTGCACCCGGTCGCGGGTGCGCAGAATATTGATGATCCCGCCTTTGTCGGCAAAGCCCTGCCGGTCGCCGATACTCAGCACATAGATATATTGGATCTCTTGCCAGAAGGTGGGCAGCCGCACCCGTTCGTCCTGGCCGACGTAAAGAATATGGCAGCCCGCGCGGATTTCTTCGATCTCGTTCGCCTTCTGCACCACCAGCGGCCGATCACCGATCAGCGTCCCGGCGAAGCTGTAAAGGTAAGGGGCAAAATCCACCTCGCCAAACAGACAGATCTTGATCGGCGCCCGGGGGTCGGTGAAAGCGTCGTCCGGCCATTCGACAAAGTTGGCGAAGTTATAGACAAACTGCGCGCGCACCTGGCGTTCCGCCTCATTGAGCGGCGATTCTGCACTCTGCGCGGTTACACTTGCGCTCGTTACTACGAGCAGCCAACAGAATATGGCTCGCATCATTACCGAAGCTCCGTCTTGGGCGGCATTTCACCGCCGACCAGCCAGTGAGATAAAAAGGCCTTGAGTGCGTTGTCGACGCGACAGCGGTGCTGATCTCTGCGGTCCAGCTCGTCACAAGTGCCGAACACCCGGTCAAATTGGGCCGCGGCCTTGGGCCCGGAGGCCTCCGTTTCGTCCACCACCTGGGTGCTGTCATCTGGGTCGTCCAGCTGGTCCAGAATATTGCCCGGCCCCTGCTGCTGGACGTCGGTCACTATGGCGAGGGTGCGTCCGCTGCGCACCACCTGGCCAACCCCGGCCGCCGCCGCACCGCCGTTTACCAAAACGAGGCCGTTCTGGGGTGCGGCGGGATTGTCGTAGACCTCGATCACGCTGCCGAGCGTTTGGACGAAGGTGCGGCTGGCCTCAGCCGACGTGTTGGCCGGACGGGTGTCGATNNGCGCGCAGGTTGGTCTCGTCGCCGAGGGTGAGAACCCGATTCGTCGCCCCCTCATCCGTCAGCCGCAACTGGATACCATAGCCTGGCGCGTCTCGATCCACCAGATTTTCGGATTCGATGAGAACGGGGCCGGTGGTACTCAAATCGCCGGCCGCCACCGCCAAATCGATGACCCCCGCCCGGGTGTTGTCATCAGCGAGATCTCCGGCACGGACATCACCGGCTACCACAAGGTCACCGCTGGTTAGAGCGAGGCTGAAATTGCCGTTCTCTATGGCAACAGCCGAGGCATCCCCGTTGATGCGGGCTAAAGTGAGCCCGTCGGCATCGGTTACCGCCAGGCTCGCGGGTCCGCGCAAGAGCACATCGAGTTCTGCAGCGGCCAGGTCCCAGGCATAAGCGCCGCTTGCGCCGCTGAGCCGAACCGCGATTTGGGGGGCGGCCAAGGTGAGATAACGGTCGTCATCCCGCATGTCCACCGCTTCCACTGTCAGCCGCTGCCCGGCGGTCAATCCACTGACGGGCACCGTCAGATTGCCATTAACGACCAGGCCGACACTGCCGACCGAGGGAGCGTCGAAACGGTCGAGGATCAGGTTGCGATTGTTGTTGAGGTTGAAGGGCCCCGTACCGGCATAAGTGACACCGAGCCGCGCCAGTTGGGTGGTCAGCTCCAGCGCCTGGTCAGCGGTGAGAATCAAGTCGGCATTCTGCCCCGCCAATATCCGCGGGCCACCGCCGACCGCGCTCAGACTGCCGGCGGCGATCCGCAGGTCGTTCGCGCTCAAGCCCGCAGCGGGCAACTGCAATTCCCCCGGCAGGCTGAAGGCGAGTTCACCCAGAGGCATAAAGCTTCCCGTGCCCAATACCAGGTCGCCCGGAGATTGCACTTGCACGTCCCCGCCGCTGCTGAGCGCATCGAGCTGGGTGCCGTCACCGAGCAGCAGCGCAAGAGACTCGGCGCCGTCGTGCGCTACCGTCAGGTTTGTTACCTCGGTGGTGAGCGTCGTGGGCGCGGCAGTATCGCGCAGCCGGAAACTCGCTTGGTCCGCCGTCCAAAGGGTATTGGTGGTGCCGCTGAGGTTGAGCACCCGGCCGGCATCCACCGTCAGATTCCCGGGCAAATTCAGACCCGCGTCGGGAATTTCCAGCGTGCCCGCCGGGCTTGTCGTCAACGCCAGATCACCCCCCAAGGTGGCGGCGGCAAGACTGAGGTCGCCGCCGCTGGTCAAATCCAGGTTACTGCCGGCCTGCACCTCGGCCACTTGAAGCGCGCCGCTGCTGACCACGGAGGTCACGCCGTCGGTGACGAGGCGCGTGAGGTCGAGGGCGCCCTGGTTTGTCAGAGTGAAGGAACCGCCGCCGGCGAGACTGAGGTCGAGGCTGGCGAGCGTGCTGGTCCAAGTTGTAGCCAGCTGCTGATTGCGTAAGGTCGTTACCAGATCTGCGGCGCTGAGGGTGACGGCGGTGTCGCCGTCGCGCACGCTGTCGGCGGCGATCACTAAGCGGCCGCCGTGGTCGAGGCCCGCGTTGGGAATGACCAAATCGCCGGTGCCGGCTGTGGCCAGAGTGAGATCGCCTGCGACTACAGGCGAGTTCACGAGCACCAGATCCGCGCCGGTCGAGGTAAAACTGGCGGCGCCGCCGGTGTTGATGGCGTTCAGGGTCAGGCCGTCGCTGTCCGTGACCGACACCGCAAAAGTGCTTGGGCTGGTGAGCGCAAAGCTGTCCACCTGGCTACTAAAAATGTGGGTACCTCCCGCCGCGCGCAAAACAATCGAGACATCCGCCGCGCTCAAGCTGAGAGAGCGATCCGTATCGAGCAGGTCATGGGCGTCGACAACCAGGTCACCGGTCAGACTGAGACCCGCGGTGGGTATACGGACGTCGCCCGCACCGGTGGTTAAAAGATTAAGGGTGCCCACCACCGCCGGGTTCGCCGTCAGGACCAAGTCCGCCCCGGTGGAGGTAAAGCTGGCATCGCCCCCAACGGCAACGGCGTTGAGGGTCAGCCCGTCACTGTCGGTCACCGCCAGCGCACCGGCGCCCGCCCAGCTGAGATCGAGACTGTCAACATCCACTTCCCACGCTTGGTCCACCGCGCCATCGCGCACCGTCGCCTGAACATCGGCGGCGTTGAAGGTAAGGGTGCCATCACCGTCGGTGAGGTTGTCCGCAATTAACGTCAGATAACCCGCGTGCGTTAATCCCGCGGCCGGCAGCACCAGGTTACCGCTGCCGAGGGTGCCGAGGGTCAGGGCGCCATTGATTTGCGGGTTCGCCGCCACTACCAGATCCGCGCCGCTGCTCTGAAAACTCGCGTTGCCGTCCACGGTGGCGGCGGTGAGGGTGAGACCGTCGGCATCGATCAAGGCGAAATCCCCCGCCCCGGCGAGATCCAACACCAGTGAATCAAAATCCGTCAGCCAGGTCTGGGAGCCGCTGCCGCGCAGGGTGATGGACGCGGTCGCGGCGGCGAGGGTGAGTTGGTTATCCCCGTCAAGCAGCGCATCGGCCTCCACCGCCAAGTCGCCGGCGTGAGCGAGTCCGCTCGCCGGCAGGACCAGATCGCCGCTGCCCAGCGTGCGCAGCGTCAAATCGCCCACCACTTGCGGCGCGGCGGCCAGCACCAGG
>DJFO01000087.1 GCA_002432555.1 Marinagarivorans sp. UBA5870 | reverse complement strand
GTTCATGCGCGGCATTTCCAGATCGACGAGAATAACGCTGGGAATCCGCTGTTCAATAATTTGAATGGCTTCGAAGCCATCTTTGGCCGTATAAACTTCCATGCCCATATCCCCGACAAACTGCGCCAGCGACCGACGCGCGCTCAGGGAGTCGTCGACCACCAGCGCCATGGGACGCTCTCGGCTCACCTCGCTCTGCAAATGGTCCAGGCGGCGTTCGAACCGCTTGCGCCAGAGCGACTGACCAGCGTCCGCGAAACTCAGGCCGGACAATTCATGGAGGTCCACCACCGGCGAGACTCGCCCGTCGCCGAGAATGGCCGCACCCACCACGCCGGCGACCTTGTAAGTGGCGCGGCTCAATGGNNAATGGCTTGACGATTTGTTCTTCGCTCGCTTTGATCGTCTCGGCGAGAACCCCGCAGCGTTTGCCTTCTCGATTGCGTAGGATGATGAGCGCGGTATAACGCTCCGCAAGCCGAGTGTTGATCAACAGCAACTCATCCATTTTAAAAACAGGCAGGGGGCCCTCCTCTACGGCGAGCCGATATTGCAGCCGGTCGTCCCGTTTCTCGAGGCGCTCCTGCTCGACGTATATCACCTGCTCCAGTGCCCGTGAAATAACGCTGACCCTATGCTCTCCCACTTGGACCACCAGCGTGTGGGCAGAGAGTATGCTCATGGGGGCCACGAGGGTAATCGTGGTGCCGCGCCCGCGCTGACTGGCAATCGAAAGCGTGCCTTTGAGCAGACGAACCTGTTCGTTGACTACGTCCATTCCCACACCCCGGCCCGAGGTCTGAGTGACTTCACGGCGGGTTGAAAAACCGGGAGTGAGGACGAGCGCGTTGAGATCCGCCAGGGTTAGTCCCATTTCGTCGGATACCAATCCTCGCTCCACGGCCGTTTGAGCTATTGCGTCGTAGTCCAACCCGCGACCATCGTCTCGGCAGTGGACCACGACCGTCTCGCCCGCGCGCTGGAACTCGAGGGCAATGCGCCCCTCGGCGGATTTACCGGCGGCCAAACGCTCCTGCTCGGAACTCTCCAACCCGTGATCCACCGCGTTGCGCAGAAGGTGCATGATCGGATCTACGAGGGTCGTCAGCACTCGACTGTCCACGAGTACGTCCTCGCCTTTGATGTCCAACACAGCGGCTTTGCCTGTCAAACGGGCGGCTTGGCGCACGCAGCGGGTGAAGCGGCTACTGAAAACATTGACCGGCAACATGCGAATGCTGAGCAAAAGTTCTTGCGATTGGAAACCCAGCTGGCGTTGGTTGAGCACCAGGTTTTTAAGGGTTTTGAGCTCGCCGGTGAGATCGGCGAAAGCCTCGTGGGCGTCGGTGGTCACTTCGTGCAGCTGACTGGCGAAACTGTTGAGTTCGTTGTATCGCTCCAATTCTAGCGGGTCCATGTCCGCCTGTTGCGCCGGGCCCGTGGCGGAGGCCATGGCGGTCTGCAATTCCAAGAGCCGCTCCAGCTCCTGCGCGAGTTGGCGCAGCTGGGCGTGATAGCGCTCCGCGCCGTGCAGCCCGTTGGCCACGATATCGAGCCGACTGAGGATCTGCGTATTGCCAATCTGGCTCTCGCCGGAAAGGCGCAAGAGCTCCTGCGCCTGGGCCTCGGCAATGTTCAGCGTGGTATCGAAGGCTTCTTGAACGTCGCCNNCCCGCCGTTGACGCCGGAGGGCGCCATCAAGGGCAAGATCAACGCGGCAGCAGGTGGGGCGGCGTCGGCTGCAGCGCGCTGCTCGGCTGCGGAGCTCGGCCTGTGATAGATGTCTTCCAGGAGAGGAATATCATCGTCAGCGGGTGCCGGCGCAGCCGCGGCGGCCGCCATCGCGTCCCCGACTTCAGCCGCCGGCGCCGCGGCGCTCTCGCGCCGGGCGAGATCCGATTCGTGCTGGGCGAGCAGTTGCTCGAAGAGTTCCTCCTCCACCACTTCCACCATGGGCAGGAGCGCGGATGGCAGCACTTGAGCCTCCCGGTCCTGCTTCGGCGGGAATGGTAGTACATTGTTGTTGACCGGTGGTGGTGCAGCGACAGACTGCGGCGTGTCAAAGCCCCGCAGCATTTCGAGAACTGCCGCCATGACGTTGCTCAAGTTGGTCGGCCGCGGGCCCAGGCCCACCAGATACTCTGAAATAGCGGATAAACAGTCTGCCGCGTCCTGCAGCAAGAGACCCAAGCGCGGGTCCCGCCGCTGTTGTTTCGCCGCGAGTTCCAGCAGGTCTTCCAGGTAGTGCGTCAGATGGGCTATTCCCTGGATGCCCACCACATTGGCGGCCCCCTTGAGCGTGTGGGCGATGCGCTGAGCGATCCGCAGCTGGATATCCTCCTCCATGATCAGATATTGCTCCACCGCCCGGTCAAACGCGCCTACCTGAGTCGGCAGTTCAGCCAGCAGTCCTCTCAACAATTCGGGATTGATATCGCCACCCGGCGCCAGAGAAAGCATGTCATCGGTCGGGGTGTCCGGATAGGGATTTTTCGGATCGTCCAGCACAATCTCTGAGCGGCGAAATTGGTCCATCATACGATCGCCATCGCTTCCTCCGAGCGGCAGGGGCCACGCCGGATCCGCCAGAAATTGCCGCAGGGCTTCAATGGCCTGCGCCTCCCGATTTTCCTCTCCTATGTACTGCAGGTAGCCGAGCAATAACACGCTCCAGGATTGCACCAATGCCTGGGTCGAAGGTGGAATTGGATCAGCGCGAGTCGCTAAAAGCTGGAAATTGTTCATTAACCACTCGCAAGCTTCCGCCGCACCCGTCAAACCGACAAGCCGCGCCGCATTGCCGATATTCTCGGCCTGGATTTCGGCCTCTTCGAGAAATTGCATGCGCACGAAGCCATCTGGATTCGCGAGCGCGGAGAAATCGCCGGCAAGGATCTCCGCCAGCTCACTGCGCAGCAAATCGACAAGTTCTTGTTGTTGAGAAGAAATTGTCACACTGACCTCGGTAGTTCGGCTTAACTGGCTTTGGACACAGCGTCCGCGGACGACTTGTCGGAGTGAATGGAGTCCTGCAGAACCGGCGCGACCAGGTTATCCGGGAGCACAAAAACATTCACCCGCTCCAGTAATATCTCGGCAAACTGCTTCAGGCTATCCGTATAGCGCTTCTGCTGCACCAGTTCGCCGCCGGTTT
>DJFO01000106.1:2262-2510 GCA_002432555.1 Marinagarivorans sp. UBA5870 | reverse complement strand
GGGATACACCACCAGCGGCAAAGCGGGTTTTGCTTGTTCCGCCGCGCGCACGGGCACGGTCAAATAAGCCGGAATTTCTAGGCCGTCGCGCGCTTTGTAGCTGACAGTGCGCATGGGATGGAGGGTTTTATCGTCGAGGGCCGGGTAGGCGGAGCCGAAATAATCGGCGCGTTTCTCTTTGATGTTGTACAGAAAATATTGCGGCGGATGCCGATCGCTGTAGGCCTCATAAAAGGCCTTGTCCAAGG
>DJFO01000106.1:185-2240 GCA_002432555.1 Marinagarivorans sp. UBA5870 | reverse complement strand
GTATGGGGCCCCAAGATTTTCTCCTGCCGCAGGTCGTACCTGTAGAGATCCACATCATCTTGATCGTAATCTTCGTCATCCAACTCGTGTGACGCCACCAGCAATATGTCATTCTCGGTGTAGTCGAAGCGCACTGGATGCAGGAAGTCTTCACTCAGGTATTTTCCCCGTTGCAAAAGCTTCCAGCCCGCCGAGTCGGTGGGCCGGTAATAGACCATCTGCGTCTTGCCGCGATCTGCGGATTTGATGCCGATGCGGACGCGTCCCGCGCGGTCCACGAGGAAGCGGTGAAACCCGCTTTTGTTGGATTCTACCAGCGTCTTTTTGCCGTCGTAGACATTGACCTTATGGATTTTTGGCATTGCCCAATGGCCATCGGCCTCGTCGAGGGCCATAAGCACATGGTGCGGGTCGTCGGGGAAACGATGGAGCAAATGGGGATGCTGCAGGTAATAACCCCATTCATTGGGTTCCATCGCAAAAAAGATCGGATTCCGGCCGCTTTTGTCGACGCTAAAGAGCCGCGTCAGATTGTGCAGGTCNNGCCATGCGCACCGCCACGATCAGCCGGTCGTTGTTGACCCATTCGAACCAGGTGAGATGGAGGTCGTTCAGGGGTACTACACCCACTTCCCCGCCATCCTTCTGATACAAATTTTTCGTGACGATCACCGGTGAATCTTTGAGTGTCACCACATAGGCCACTTGGTTACCGTCAGGGGAAATCTTGGGCGAGCCGACCGCGGGTAGCCGGGCAAAGTCCTCCACTGTCTGCGCGTGAGCAATAAAAGAAAACGTCAACATCAATGCCAGTAAAAATAGTTTCATCCTGAATCTCCTGCTTTTTTGCATGATCGGCGTGACGCGGGGGCGTCACATTTTTTCCATTACTTCTATTCCAAGCAAATCGAGACCGCTCTGCAGCGTGCGGGCCACGTGGTGGCTGAGCAGTAGCCTGCTGTTTTTAACCGGGTCCGCAACGCCGTCCTTAAGAATGGGGCAGGCCTCATAAAACGCCATGAATAAGCTGGCGAGTTCGTAGAGGAAACTGCACAGCAGGTGGGGCATGGCGTCTTCGGCGACCTGCTCGACCACTTCAGCGTACTGGAGCAATTTGAGCGCTAGAGATTTTTCCTGCGGCTCCGTCAGGGCGATGGGGCCGGCGAGGCTAAAGGGGTCCAGACCCGCCTTGCGAAAAATGCTGCGGATTCGAGTGTAGGCGTACTGCAGATAGGGGCCGGTATTGCCCTCAAAGCTGAGCATTTGGTTCCAATTGAACACGTAATCGAGCGTGCGGGTTTTGCTGAGATCCGCATATTTCACCGCGCCTATGCCCACCTTGCGGGCCACTTCGGCCTTTTCCTCGGGGCTCAGTTNNGAAAAGGTTTGCCATCCTCGCCCATCATAGTGCCGAAAGGGCAGTGCTCGAGGCGCACCCTCGGCGAAGCAAAATTCGCTTTGCGCGCGATGAGGTACACCTGCTGCATATGCAGCGCTTGGCGCGCGTCGCTGAAGACCAACACCCGCGCCGCGTTCAGGGCCCCCACCCTATAGCGCACGGCGGCGAGGTCGGACGTGGAATAGAGATAGCCGCCGTCCTTTTTCTGCACAATGACCGGCGATGGGTTGCCGTTTTTGTCTGCCAATTCCGCCAGGAATACCACCTGCGCCCCCTGGTCCTCCACCGCGAGTCCGAGCTGTTTTAACTCATTGACGAGAACCGGCAGATCGGCATTATAGAAACTCTCGCCGCGCACGTGATCCGGGGTGAGGGAGACATTGAGCAGGCGATAGATTTCTTCGCTGTGCGCGAGCGAAATCTTGCGGAATTCCAACCAGAGCGTCTGTATGCGGGCATCGCCCCCCTGCAGGCGCACCACATATTCCCGGGCGAGATCGGCGAAGGCGGGGTCCTGGTCGAAATGCTGTTTGGCCTGCTGATAAAAACGCTCCAGGTCCTGCAGCGCCAACTCCGCTTGCGCCCCGTGTTCCATATGGGCTTCCAATTCCGCGATCAGCATGCCAAATTGAGTGCCCCAGTCGCCGACGTGGTTC
>DJFO01000106.1:0-166 GCA_002432555.1 Marinagarivorans sp. UBA5870 | reverse complement strand
CAGGTGGCCCACGTGCATTTCCTTAGCAAGGTTGGGTGCAGAGTAGTCCACGACTACAATCTGATTGTGGTGGTCCTGCGCTAGACTGGCGTAAGGCGGGTGGTTCTGCAGCTCGCTGCCCAGCCACTCGGGTGCGAGAAAAATATTGATGAAGCCCGGCCCGGCA
>DJFO01000321.1:890-4997 GCA_002432555.1 Marinagarivorans sp. UBA5870 | reverse complement strand
CTGGCCGCCGGAGAGCTGGTCCGGAAAACGATCCGCCAGCCAATCCAATTGCACCAACCGCAAGAGTTCATGTACCCGCTCGGCGATCTCCTTTTTGCCCGGGCGTTTATCGCGCGGGCGCACCGTCAGACCAAACGCGACATTATCGAAGACGGTCATATGGCGAAACAGCGCGTAATGCTGGAAGACGAACCCGACCTGACGCTGGCGCACGTGCACGTGCGTCGCGTCCGCCCCGTGGAATTCCACCACACCCTGATCGGGCTGCTCAAGGCCGGCAATAATGCGCAGCAGCGTCGTTTTTCCGCAGCCCGACGGCCCGAGCAAGGCAACCAGCTCCCCGGTGGGAAAATCGAGGGTTACATTGTTCAGCGCCGAGAATTGGCCGAAATTTTTTGAAATATTTTTGACGACTATACTCATGAATTTTCCTCAACTTTCCTGCAGCGCGGCCCGGGCGGCTTTTTCGCGATCTTTGACGTGTCGCCATTCGAGCAGAGATTTGATGACCAGGGTTACCAACGCCAAGCCGGCGAGGAGGGACGCCGCGGCGAAAGAAGCGGCGAACTGATACTCGTTGTACAGAATTTCGATATGCAGGGGCAGCGTATTGGTCTGGCCGCGAATATGTCCCGACACGACCGACACAGCGCCGAACTCACCCATGGCGCGCGCGTTACACAAAATCACCCCGTATAAGAGACCCCATTTGATCGAGGGCAAGGTGACCCGCCAGAAAGTCAACCAGCCGCTCGCGCCCAAGGTCAGGGATGCCTCTTCATAAGACGACCCCTGCTCTTCCATCAGCGGAATCAATTCTCGCGCAACAAATGGAAAAGTAACGAAAATGGTGGCCAGAACTATACCGGGCACGGCAAAAATGATTTTGATATCGCTGTCGGCGAGCCAGTCGCCAAACCATCCTTTGGCGCCGAACAAGAGCACGTACACCAGACCGGCGACCACAGGCGAAACGGCGAATGGGAGATCGATCAAAGTGATCACCGCCTGTTTGCCGCGGAAACGAAACTTGGTGATCGCCCAAGCGGCCGAAAGACCAAAAATCATGTTAAGCGGAACGGCGATCGCCGCTGCGAGCAAAGTCAATTTGATCGCATGCCAGGCGTCGGGTTCGCTGAGAGCCGCAAGATACACACCAGCCCCGCGGGAAAATGCTTCCTTAAATACCGCGACTAGAGGCACTACCAGAAACAGCGCAAGGAAAATCAGGGCAACCGCGGTGAGGGTCCAGCGCACCCAACGCGGTTCGGTAATGGATTCATTGACGCGCTTTGAGCGGCGCCCGAGATTGGAAACCGTACCCGCCATATCAACCCCCCGCCCGCTTGCTGCTCCAATGTTGCAGCAGATTAATTAGGAGAAGCAGAACGAAAGAAAATACCAGCAGCACCACCGCCAGAGCCGCCGCGCCACCGTAGTTGTATTGTTCGAGTTTGGAGACGATCAGCAGCGGCGTGATCTCGGTGCGAAAGGGCATATTGCCGCTGATAAAAACCACCGAGCCGTACTCGCCGACGGCGCGGGCAAACGCCAGCGCAAAACCGGTGAGCATTGCCGGCAGCAGCGCCGGCAACAAAATTCGGCGGAACGTATGCCAGCGACTGGCGCCGAGACTCGCCGCCGCCTCTTCGATCTCCGTCTCCAGTTCCTCCAGCACCGGCTGCACCGTGCGCACCACAAACGGCAGCCCGATAAACGTGAGGGCAACTACCACCCCGAGCGGGGCGTAAGCCACTTTGATTCCCAGCGGTGTCAGCCACTGGCCGATCCATCCCTCCGGGGCATAAAGCGTGGTCAAGGCGATCCCCGCCACTGCGGTCGGCAACGCGAAGGGCAAATCCACCAGGGCATCCACCACTTTTTTGCCGAAAAATTGATACCGCACCAGCACCCAGGCGACCATAAATCCGAACACCAGATTAATGCTGGCACCGATAAAAGCTGCACCCAGGCTAAGCTTATAGCTGGCCACTGCCTGAGGATCCAGCGCTGTGCGCCAAAACTCTTCCCAACTCAGGGTAAACGCCTTGGCAAACAGCGCCGCAAGCGGAATAAACACGATCAGGCTCGTATAGAACGCCGCAAATCCGAGCGACAATCCAAAGCCCGGTATCACCGAGGGAGCTCTCATTCATCACCTTTTGAATTTACCCAACGCACCGGGCAATGGCCGGGCCTATCCGTTCATAACAAAACCCCGCGATAGGATTATCGCGGGGTGTATCCGCTGCGCTTTGGTAGAATTTCAGTCGCGCTTATTTGGCGGCAGCCGGCTTGTATATAGTGTCAAAAATCCCGCCGTCGTTAAAGTGCGTCTTTTGCGTTTTCTGCCAGCCGCCGAATTCCTGATCTATGGTGACCAGTTCGATTTTCGGAAACACCTGCGCATATTTCGCTGCGATTTCGGCATCGCGCGGGCGGTAGAAGTTTTTGCCGGCTATGTGCTGGCCCTCTTTGGTGTACAAAAATTTCAGGTAGGCTTCAGCAACTTTGCGAGTGCCGTTTTTGTCGACGTTTTTGTCGACCACGGTTACCGGGGGCTCAGCCAGAATCGACAGGGACGGCACAACGGTTTCGAATTTGCCTGCACCGAATTCTTTCTCCGCCAGGAAAGCTTCATTTTCCCAAGAGATCAGCACATCACCCAGACCGCGTTGGGCGAAGGTGGTCAAGCTGCCGCGCGCACCGGAATCCAGCACCGGAACGTTTTTGTACAACTGAGTTAAAAACTCCTGGGCTTTGGCGTCGGAGCCGTACTTCTTCTTCGCGAAGGCCCAAGCCGCCAGATAGTTCCAACGCGCACCGCCAGAGGTTTTGGGGTTGGGCGTAATCACTTCAATGCCGGGCTTGACCAGATCGTCCCAGTCTTTGATGTTTTTTGGATTGCCTTTGCGCACGAGCAACACTATGGTCGAGGTGTAGGGAGAGCTGTTATTCGGCAACCGGGTTTGCCAATCGGCCGGGATCAAACCTCCTTCCTGATGCAGCGCGTCTACGTCGTAGGCGAGTCCGAGGGTCACCACGTCCGCCGCCAGACCATCAATTACCGCGCGGGCTTGTTTGCCGGAACCGCCGTGGGATTGACTCACAGTAACGGTCTGCTTCTCCGTTTTTTGCCAGTGCGCCGCAAACGCTTTATTGAATTCTTCGTAGAGTTCCCGCGTCGGATCGTAAGAGACGTTCAAGAGTTTCACGTCCTGCGCCCAACCAACGGCGCTGGTGGAAATCCCCAACGCGAGGATCAGTAATGATTTTTTCAGATTCTTGAGTAACATAACGCGCTTCCTATTATTGAGTGATAGGCCGTCAGGCCGGGCCGGGAGATCAACCGTCACCCGTTAAAAATTGTGGTCAAGGCCTATGGCGAAAGTCTCGTCGCTTACGTCGGTCTCGTCGAGATCGAGGGACGACAGATAGGTGAAAACTTTGGTCTTGTTGCCCAGGCTGTAGTCGGCGCCGACCGCGAGCAAGGAGCCTTCCTCTTCGGTGACGTCACCTTCGGAGAGGCCGTACTGCGCCTTTAATTTGGTCTTGCTGATATTCCAGCCAGCGGACAAGAGGTAGCTGCTGTCTTCCAAGTCACTGCCATCCGCGACGGCGCTCGCCTGTTGCCACAGAGCGCCCAGTTCAAAAGGGCCCAATTTTGCGACGCCTACCAGACGCAAGATATCGGCGCGCGGATTCGGAGCTACCGGAGGTACGCCAACAGGGGCATTGCGAAGATCGAGACCGCGGCGCGCCACCTGGTTGGACTCATAGGCCAGAGCGCCGTAAAAGGTGCCGTTATCGGCGACTATGGAAGCGGAGTAAGTATCGGCAAGACCGTCATCCGGCTGACCATCCTGATCCACATCCGCGCCCTCAGGCGTAATGAAAGCCAGGTTGAGGGTGACGAGTTCGGCCAGCTTCGGCGTGGCGTACTGCACTATGTTGTCGGCGCGGTTCTGACCGCCGATCAGCGCGTCTATATCCGCGCGCAGATCGTTGAACAGGTCGACGCGACCCTCGGCGGCTTTTAAGGGTGTATCAAATTTCCCACCGATCAAACGACCGAAACCGCCCTGCAGTCCGGCGAAGGTATTGCGC
>DJFO01000321.1:0-872 GCA_002432555.1 Marinagarivorans sp. UBA5870 | reverse complement strand
CGGCATTGGTTTCGTATTCCACCTGATAAACCACGCTGACGCCGGTATTCTCCAGCGGCAGTTCACCTTTGACGCCGAGACGGGAAGCGTTGGAATTCAACTCCCATTGGTCTGTTTCTCTCACTGCCGCACCGGCCGTCCAAAGCGCGGCACCCTCGTTGTCCAGTTGATCAAGCGTGATATTGAGTTTGCCGTATACCACGGGGGTGTTGGCGAAGGCGGCCGGAACGCCGGACAAAACCAGGGCCAAATAAAAGGGTAACTTGCGTTTCATTGTTCTCTCTCTTCCAGTTTTATTTCGGTTTTTTATTGGATGGTCCACTATTGCAGCGGCGGATTGATCGCCGCGTTTTTAACGTCCTGCTTTGGCAATATCCCGCTTTTCGTAACGCTTTTTCTCCCTGCGCTCGATTTGCACAACCTGGCCGTTATGGATGGAGATCTCCACGGAACCGAACTGGATCTGTGCGAGCTGAAGTCTGATATCCGCCAACACTTCATCGACAGACGTATCCGCACCACCATCTCGATTCGTCATTTAACTAACCATGTTTAAGCAAGCGACGGTGGCGATACTAATGAACTCTTTTATATTGGAAAAAGAATCGTTTTTTATTAGCTTATAACCTGCCGAAAGGAAGCGAGGGAAACAGGACAAAAAGTAACCGGAGAAACCGTTGAGAAATGGGCGCAGCGGACAGGGAGAAAAAGGGTGGCGAGGATGGACCTCAACAGTCCGAGTGGCGGAGACCGCGGCCGAGGCGGCCGCAGGGTGTGGTTGATTTGGGTAGGGCCGCCGGCCCGGCAGGATAAACTTATTGCTCAACTAGGGTTTCGAAACCGCCGTGTATCATGCGTTTGCCGTCGAACGG
>DJFO01000279.1 GCA_002432555.1 Marinagarivorans sp. UBA5870 | reverse complement strand
CCTCTATGCCGGCCTGCACGTAGCAGTCGCGCGACAGCGGTTTTTTCTCCGCTCCGATGGTGTAGTGGGGCATTAAATCTGCGACTTCGACATCTTCCAGAGTCGTCTCGTTGGCGTCGCGCACCTTACTGTCGCCCCGCTCGAAATCTAATTCTGTAATCCACGGGTCAAAGCGGGTGATCAGGTAAAGGGTATTGCCGATCTTGCGGCTGTCGATCAGGCTGCCGTCCAGCTGAATCTCCCAATCTTGGGCCGGCGTGCTCGGGGTAGTTACATTCACCAGTTGCACCCGCACCTTGCTATTGCGCGGGCCGGGCCAAATGGCGGCATCGAGGGCCGCGACACTCACGGCGGGCTCGATCATCAGGTCGATGGGGAAACCGGGCAGGTAGGGGTAGACGTTGCCCCATTGAGTGCGCACGGTCGCCACATGGCTGGTGGCGCCCGCGTCTTGTACGAGGTACATGGAGCCGACATCACCCCACTCGTCGTCGAATTTAAAGGAGCCGACGATTTCCGCATCGGGCCCGGCCGGGTCGGTCGCCACAATTTGGAAACCGGGCCGTTGGGGTTGACTGACATCGAAGGCGTACTGGGGATAGGTGGCGATAAACCAGTGGTCCCCGTCGTACTTGGCGTAGTCCGCCTCATCCACACCGGCGACGTGCACGTTGGTTTGGGAAAAATTGCCTTTGCTGCCGCCGGCATCGGTCGTCGCGGTCGGTGGAGCGGATTCGAGGAAGGCTCCCCCCTTAAGATTCAGGCGCAGGCCATTTTTCAGGTGGCGATCGAGTTCGGTGTCGCTGACCAAAACCAGCGCTTCGCTGCTTTGCGGAGTGGCTTTGAGTTGGCTGTAGTCGACCGGGTTCTGGTTTTGGGTTTGAGAGTTGCCGCCACCGCAGGCCGACAACACGGCGCTGGCGATAGCGAGGCTAAGAGCAGCACGCATAATGGATCCCTCATGATTCTTGGTTATTGGATTTGCTGAGCAATAGGATTCACAACTGCCGGCGCCCGCGAGGCGCTCCCGAACAACGCCTGCGGGTCCGTCACAGGCCGAGAGCCGATGCCATTTTTTTGCAGGCACACGGCGCGCATTAAATAGCGCGAACTCATGCTAAGTCCCGCCTGCGGGGAAAACTGTTACAAAGTGTAAATTCGACGACCGCTGCCGGAATGCATCGGGGTTGGCATTTTTTGCCGAGGTAATAAACCAAAAAAGATCAGCGCCAGTAGCGTGGTTTGATGCTGGTTTTTTTGATGCCCTTGGGGCCGTTCACCACAAATATGCCGTGAGGTGTAAGTTTCGCAGAGTCGGGCGCGGTCGACATATCAAGCGTTGTCTGAAATTCCCAGTGGCCATTGCCATACCAGGACCAGGCCAGCCATCCGCGCTGTTTTTCCTGCAGGGCCTCAAGTAAATAGGGAAGGTCGATGCCGCGGCCGCCGTCCATGGTGGACTGAAATTGTGTATTGCCGAATTCGCCGAACAAATAGGCAATATTTTCCGCTTCCAACGCCGCCACCGCCGCGTCGATTGTCGCCCGGCGAAACGAGAAAGGCCCGTTCAAGTCCCGCACCGATCANNATCGTTACGATACCGCCAGTAGGCGTGCACCGAAAACAATAGATTTTTTTCCGGGTCCGCCGCGAGCAACCGGCGACCGCGCCCATCGGTAAATGCCTGGTAATCCTGCCCGCATTGCGGTGCATCTATAACGAGCGGCATTTTGTAACCGGCAGCGCGGAGGCTTTTGATCGCCCCGCTGTAGTGTTCGATGAACTCATCATAGGTCATGGGGTAATTGCCTTTGTGCCAGGCGCGGCCCCACTCATTGGCGATATTCACCAGCAGATAGGGCTGGAATTCTTTTTTCAACATCACTACGCGCCAGGGGCCTACCCATTTGCGCGCGGCCGCTTGCAGTGCCTCTGGGGAATTGGAGCAAGTGGTGCCCGGTTTGCCCTCGCTGCCGTCTTCCCAATAAAAGGGCATGACCAGCATGCGGTGTCGAATGGCTTCGCGAATTCCTTTTTCCGCTTCTTCGGCGGTGGTGTGCTCGCGCAATTGCAAGCGGATCATATTGCTGCCGGTCGCGCCGATGGGCGCTATGGCCGACAGCCGCGAGGGCGCATGGTCGCCGTACTGCAAATTGATGCCCCGCGCCACCACGGGCTCGCCGTTCGTATCCAGCAGTTCGCGGCCGGCGACCCGCATTCGCCCAGGCGAGGTTTCACTCTCGGAGGCCGGAGCGCCGGCGCAGGCCGTCAAAGTGACAAGGAGCCAGGTCGCGAATGTGCGCATTTGACGATTCACTGAATTTCCCCCAGTTGAGCCGCCCCGGCGAGTGCGCCGGAGGGTTTTTCTAGTTTAGCAGCTCAGATATTGCGGGCTTTGAAAATACAGGTCGAGGGCGAGCAAAATTGCAGGGATAAATCGGCACCCGGCAAAACCAGCAGGGTTTCGCCCCGGGCGAGCGTGAGCTCAGCGCCGGCAGCGCCGCGCAGCACGGCCTCCCCTGCGTAACAAAAAAGAACTTCCGGCGTTTCGCTGCGCCAGCGGACCGAAGTTCCTTGGCGGCTGTTGAGTTCGCTCAGTTCAAATTCGGCGAAGGGCGTGACATAGCGCCATTCCCCGTTGGGGGCGATGGTGGGAGTGATTCGATAATCCGCCGGATCCGTGGGACGCAGGTGACAAACCCGTAACAATTCCGGCACGTCTATGTGTTTGGGGGTCAATCCTGCGCGCAGCACATTGTCCGAATTGGCCATGAGCTCCACATTTTGACCTTCGAGGTAGGCGTGCAGAAGGCCCGCGGGTTGATACACTGCGGCGCCCGGTGGCACTTGTACCAAATTAAGAAAATACAGAGTCAGCAGGCCGGCGTGAGCCTGCGGATTTTTTTCGAGCCAGCGCTGGAGCCAGAATTCCGTCGAGTTTTTGTCGGCAAGCGGGGGCAGGGCTTGGATATGAGCAGCGAGTGCGTGCTGCATTGCCTGCACCTGCGGATTTTCGCCCGCCAGAGCGAAGGCAAACGCCGCGGCCAGGCCGTCATCAAGGAGTTTTTTCCGGAGGGGATTCAGCGGCGGCAATTGCGCAAGGGTTAACGCGATCTCATTTTCGGAGCGAAAGCCGTGCAGCAGCCAAAACTCGCTGAGGGCGACCATCAGCTCCGGTTTGTCGTTGGCGTCCTTGTAATTCCGATTTTTGGCTGACAGGTCTATGCCGAGCGCATTTTCGCGCGCGAAGCCTTCGACCGCTTGCGCTTTGGTCGGGTGCACTTGAATCGAGAGCATGTCGCGCACGTCGAGGATTTTCAGCAGGAACTGCAGCGGAGGTGCTCCATGCTCGGTCAGGTAACCTTCGATACTGGTGCCGGGCGCCGTTGCCAGCTGCGCCGGTGCGGCGGGATGGGCGCCGAGCCAATATTCCGCCTGTGGCGCC
>DJFO01000393.1 GCA_002432555.1 Marinagarivorans sp. UBA5870 | reverse complement strand
AGCTGAAGCTCCACTTCCCCGCGCAGGCCAGCTGCGACGGATTTGGATGGTTGATCGCAGCAGCTTCTACGGTGAAAGCCCATAGTACCGCGCGAATTTGCGTACTACATCTGCTGACTCCCGTGGTTTCGCCTGAAGCAGAAAGTGCGGTCCCTCAATAGTTACTAGCTTCGCCTGCGGCGCAACATTACAGATATGCGCCCCGGCCGACGGAAAAACCACCCGATCCTGTGACGCACGCAAGTACAGTAGAGGTACATTAACGTCGCGCAAGACGGCTGTTTTGTCTACATCAAGTACGGCACCAAGCCGTGCCTTCCAGACATTTGCCGAAACGGCATCAATGGCGATAGCAAGTTTTTTCTCAATCGTTCGAGTGCGAAAACGGCCCAGTAGGACCATGGCGGTAAGGGAGATTGGTGCACGCCAGAATGGAAGTTTAATTAGAAGCCGTTTGACAAACTTTGGAAGACTCAGGGGTAGCTTAGAGAACGAACATACCAGAACGACACCACGAAGCAAGGGGAGCTGCCTCGCCGCAAGAGCAATAGCGACCGGGCCGGAAAATGACTCTCCCAAGAGGATGAACGGCTCACCCTTCGGCAGAGCGGCAAGGACTAAAGACTCCAGATCGTTGTACCCGAGTGGCTGCCCCGAAGGGTAGGGAATCACGATGGACTTGGCCTTTAACTCTGCGGCGAAATCTTCGAATAATTCTCCGGAGCCGTCCATTCCCGGAAGTAGAACAATTGCTACCATTCTTCAATCCCAACGACTGAAGCAACTGTACGTTCTCCTTCATCGGCCTGTATTAATTTAATCATCCACGTCAGAGCCTTCATTGACGGTTTGATCCCGCTCGAAAACCTCGCGTCCCTTAAACCCTCTGGCTTCTGCCGTCAACGGTATCTCCGGATCCTGAAGTGACGAGCCTTCGTCGGTGACTTTTCCTCCGCGGTTTGCGCTGAAGGCTAGAGCAGCACCAACTGCGCCCAGAAGGCCGACGTATCTGAAGATTCGAGTAGCCCACCATCCGAAGGGAAGCATCGAAACGCCAACAATAGAGAATAAAATGCCAAGCGCCATTTTCCAATTCATATTTGCNNTATCCGTGACCTGCACCGCTTTTATCATTACTCAATGACCTGGATGTGAAAGCCTCTCAACCAGCTGCGGGAACGTGCATTGCTAATCATAGTATGTAGCACTTCCCCCCCCGCCTATAGATATCTTTAACACAGATTCAAAATTACTACAGGTGAACAAATGAAAGGCCGCAAACTCAAGGTACGCGCTGGTTCATATGACTACCAAATAGTCAAAGCTGGCCAGCCCGAAGCCTATGCCACTTATCCGATCGTACCTTTCATACTCCTCCGCGGGTACTGGCTCGAGAAGGCCGGTTTCCGCATCGGTAAGGGAGTTGATGTCGAGGTTCGACAAGACCAACTTATCCTCACTGTTGCACTTGCCAGACATCACCACGCCCTGATTAAGCCAAGGCTTTGTAGTGCCTTAGAGCTTTGAACGAAGCCTCCCGAGGATGAAATGCACGGCGCAAAACCGCCCCACCCTGACAGGCCCACGCGCGGCCGCGAGGAAGTTGTAAACAACAGCCACTCGAAAGGAACAATTCAAATGAAAAATGTCCCTCGGGAAATCGAAAAAATAATCAATGTTGCCAATGAATTGGCCAGCACTGGAAGCAGTGCGGGTTCCGCCGATGAAGTGATCGCGGCAGCATTCGTCCTGGACCGGATGGAGTTTATCCCGCACGGTGACAGCGTCATCGAAGCGTGGGAGCGCCTGGACGAGCAATGGCAGATTTACGTCAAGCTAATTAAATTCCGGTACAGCGATTTGCTGGTACCGTGGTAAGCCAGTCGGAGCTTCAGCTCTCTTTTTACCTTTAGCGGCTAAAAGAAAAAGCGCATTTAGGAAAAAGTTGTCAGAAAAACTAGCGCAAGGCTTGTTTTAAGTTTGCTACTGGATCAGCGTATTCAGCATATCCATCGATAACTTCTGTTTCGCATTCGGCAATTGACTGAACTATTCCACCTGCTTTAGCAGCTTAGGAGCAGGGCATCGTTTCAAGCGGGAAGCAACCGTACACGCTGAAGCGCCTAACCTTCCCCTGCCAGCGCCAACGCATCAGCAATCAAACTGTCACTCAAAAAATAGCCCGAGCCAACCAGTGCCACTATTTCAGGTTTTACAGCTGCAATAAATCCATTTTTCTTAGCCAACAGGATAATACCTAGTGTACCTATCACCCTCACGTGATTGAGCTTAGCCCATTGGCGACCCTTCTTATCGTCGAGCAACACAGTAGCCTGTTTCCGCAATGCATGTTCCAGTGTTGATTGTTCGCCAGGATCGAGCGAGCCTAACGCTGCCCGCACTTGCGGGTCTGGAATCTCGAACAGCCATCCTTTGTACAATGCATCTACTACAGCTCGCGCGTCAGCTCTTTCGGCCTGAATAACACATTCCTGAAGGACCGTATAAGTTATTTCCACTCTTCGGAAGAGCTGACAGAGAAGCTTCAGAAAATCGATGCGCGCTAGCGCTAATATAGGTCCGGTGTCAGCGACCAGCAGCTCTTCAATCTTTAAATTGCTCAATTTCATCGCGAAGCTCGTCCTTGGAATAATTTGCGATAGGGATTTTCTCTTCCCCCAATATATCCATCATTTCGGAAGGCGATATCCCTGCCAACCTAGCCGCTTGAGCGAGGCCCAATTTGCCATCGGCAAAAAGGTGCATTGCCAAGCTGGTGCGGACGCCCGCCTTGAGAAGGACTTCGTCAAAAGGGACAGCGACGAAGACCGGCTGGCCGTGTTTAGTGACCACCGATAACTGCCCCGCTTCAGCCTGCCGTATCAGGTCCCCCGTCCGATTCCGTAGGTCCCGAATCGTAAACATCTCCATACAAACCTCAAATGTGCCATCAGTTGTTGGCACATTTTGGCTATGCGAAAGCTCATATGCAAGCCCGACAGGTCAAAGATCGAGCGTAACTCGGGGAACGCATTGATTTGCAAAAGGATTCGATCAGCCCCGACAACTACCAGAAGGGTAATAGGCTTCAAGTTGAGTCCCCGCCTTCGCGGGAACGACGGGGCTTTGGTGGGACGACGGGTTTGGCTAAGAACGGCGGGNNCAGGTGTCCAGTAGATGTTGAATAGGAAGGCGGTCACTCAGCAATTGCAGCGAATATTCACGCTACCCCGCAATTCCCAACCTCACTCCGCACACTTATTCTCCCCCTCCCCCAATTTCTCCAATCGAATATTGGCGATAGTCATTTCCAGCGGTCCGTTGGTGCTAATCAAAAACACACCATTGATTTTGCTTAAATCAAACGTGTCGCCTTTCAAGCAGGACAACGGCACCGCAAAGCCCACCCATTTGTCCTTGGGCATTTTCTGAAAGCTGGATTGAGCGTTGAAGCTGCCGCGGCAGGGCCAGTTGCAGTCCATGGCAACGGTTACGTGCTGCTTGGGCTTGCGGTGCATTTTTACATCGAAGACCAAACCCGCTTGATCCTTGACGGAGGTGAGGTTAATCGGGGTAGCGCCATATAAAGCCAGTTGGCCGACCTTGTCGCTTTTGGACCACTCGACGTGCATCGCGTCGCCCTTGCCTTGGTAATCGGCTGGCTTGACCGTTAATTTTTTTGTTAACGACTGGCCGGCCAGGTTGGTCACGGGTACGTCCCATTTCGCGGGGTCCCCCACCGTAAAGCTGCGGCCGCCGGGCAGTTGGCCGCCGACAAAATAATGGAAGTTGGGGTTGTATTGGGTCTCTGCGGCTTTCTCTTCGGCAATCCCGTCTGCTGCAACGACGGATATCAGCCAAACAAGGCTGAGACCGAATAAACGAAAGGGAGCTGTGTGGTATTTGATTGTACGCATGATGAGGTCACCGATAGGTTGGCGTCTGCTTTTTTAAATCTGGTTCAAAATCACTAAAAGTCAAGGCGCGCAGGAAGGGAAACGCTGCGGAGAAGTACGGCAATTCGCTCCCGTTTTAGGGACGTGCATATGCAGGGAAATTTGCGCGAGAAACCCCGCTTGGGCTCGCGCGCTTTGATGGGAGTAGCGGCGGGATCGCTCACACATCAGCCTGGCAATCAGGGACCGGATGGCGCAACATGGCTCCGCCTCAATCACTCGAGATAGCATCATGACCAGACGCGCCGCAACCGATTTCACCGGGCTAATGGAACAAAGCTTCGCCCTGTATCAATACCAGTTGCAATGGTGGGAGATGATGACTGCCTCTAGCATGACCATCGCCATGCGCCTGTCCGGCATAGGCTATAAGTGGCAAAAAAACAAGCCGCAGGACTATACGGAAGTTTGGCGGATGTTTGCGGAAAAGAATCAGGCCGCTTGGCAAAGCGCCGGGGCGGCGGGCAGCGCGCAGGCGGCGTTAATGCGCAATTGGACATTCTGGCCGACCGGGGGCGTCGGGGCAGCGGGCGCGCCCTGGGCGAACCCGTTGCAATTCAACAAGCTGATGCTTGACATGTTCAGCAATACCCTCGCCCCCTTCCACAAGGCCAGCTCGGCCAATGCGTTTCGGTTAAGCGGTACCCGGCGGCCCAAGAGTTGACGTAGGTCCAACAATTTGTCTGGCGGCCGGCAAAAAGCACCTATACTTTAATCAAAGACTCATCAGAAATCTTAATTAGGACCAGAAGGATGTATACCTGGATCCGGCAGTTTGTGCCGCGAAACAAAGCCGTCCCATGACGGCCGAGGAAAGCTATGGCATATGCNNACAACTGGCGGAGCGTATCCGTCAATATTTTTGCAAGCACACCAACATAGTGGAAAAAAAGATGTTCGGCGGCCTCGGGTTTATGGTCGACGGCCATATGTGTGTCGGCACCACCGACCACCGCTTGATGGCCCGAGTGGGCCCACGTCACTACGAAAAGGCGCTGCTGGACATGCACACCACTATCATGAACTTTACCGGCAAACCGCTCAAAGGTTTTGTGTACGTTGAGCCGGAAGCAATCTCCACGGACCCGGCGCTCTACCGTTGGATTCGCCACTGCGAAAAGTTTGTGCGCAGTCTCCCTCCGAAAGTTTAAGTCGGACAGCGCCGGTTTCTCCGGCGCGTTTCTATTTGTTCTGCCAGGTGATGCCTGGATACTACCTCGGTGCTCGTGCCGTTTTTTTCTGTTACCCATGTGCCCGGTCTATACCTTCGTTCTCTGGGTCCCCGCCTGCGCGGGGATGACGGAAATCGCGGCTGTGGTGCGGGGATCACGGGTGTGGTGCGGGAATCCTGGCTGTGGTGCGGGAATCATGGCTGTGGTGCGGGGATCACGGGTGTGGTGCGGGGATCACGGGTGTGGTGCGGGGATGACAGGTACGGAGCGAAAACTACGGGACGAGGGTGAAATTACGGGCGAGTGTGGAGCGCCGCTTCGCCGTGGATAACGGGTGGGCCGACATCGCGATTGGGGTGCGGGAGTAACTGGTAGAGGGCGCGGCCGCTTTATATCAGCGGCGCGTTTTCCGATCGGCCAGCCACAGGTGCAATTGGTCGCGGGCCATGGGTCTGGCGTAGAAGAACCCTTGCACTTCGTGACAGCCCATTTCCTTCAGCAGCACGCCCTGGATTTCCTCCTCCACGCCTTCGGCAATCACGTTGAGGCCGAGGGTTTTGCCTAGCTGCACGATCATCTCCACAATTTCCCGGCCGCTCTTGGTGTCCGATTTGCTCACAAAGGAGCGGTCGATCTTCAGGCAGTTGATGGGCATTTTCTGCAAGTAGGTAAACGAGGAGAAGCCGGTGCCGAAGTCGTCCATGGACAATTTAAAGCCCATTTCGCGGATTTCTTCCAAACGCTTTAGATTGGCTTCTATATCGCCCATGGCAACCGATTCGGTAATTTCCAGTTCGATAAAACTCGGCTCAATATTATTTTCGCCGATCACGCGCTGGAGCATTTCCAAAATATCCGGATGTTCCAATTGAGCGACGGATAGGTTAACGGCCATGCTCGCGGTCATGTAACCCTTGGCGCGCAGCAGTGCCAGTTCGGCAATGGCGTTGCGCAGGATCCATTCTCCCATGCGAATAATCAAACCGGACTGTTCTGCCAGTGGAATAAATTCACCGGGAGAAATAAAGCGGCCGTTGCTGTCGCGCCAGCGGATCAAGGCTTCAAAGCCGGTTACGGTCAAGTCGCTCAGTTTCAATTTGGGCTGAAACACCAAAAACAACTGGTTCAACTCAAAGGCGGAACGCAGGTTTTTCAGCAGCTCCAGCCGTGCACGCGCTTCAGCGACCATTTTGTGCTGGAACATTATCACCTGGCCGCGGCTCTGGTTTTTCGCCTGTTTCAGCACGATCGCCGCATCTTTAATGGCTTCGGCACCGCGGCCCTGAATTTCCGCTAAGGGAACTATACCGGCGGTCACCGACAGGAGCTGGAGCTCACCGCCGATTTGGAACGGATTGACGAAGGGCTGCAGCAGCGGCTTTTTTTGGATATGGGAACTGGGACCGAAGACGGCAAAGGTGTCGCCACCCACGCGGGCTACCGCGTTGGGGCTATAAAAACGCGCTTTGACACGATCGGCGGCGGCGCGCAGCAGTTGATCGCCATACTCCTGGCCAAGCACCGCGTTGATTTCGGCAAAGTTATCTATGTCGATCAGCGCAAGGGAATAAGGTACGTCGGAATTCTGTTCGATGTGCTGGTCGATAATTTCTTCCAGGGCGTTGCGGTTGGGCAGACCGACCAGGGGATCCGTATAGGCGTGGCTCTTGAGCCGATCGAGAAAGCTGATGTTGTCGGCACACAGAGCAATGTTGCCGCAAAAAATTTCCAGCAGACCCTGATCCACTTCCGAAATCGGCGCGTTGCTCGCGACAAAGCAGCTCATATCGCCGCGCGCGTGGCTACCCAAATAAAGGGCCACACCTTTGCGGTGGAAGACGTTGCAGCGGTTGTCCAGGCTCTCGCGCAGCAGCGTAGTAACCACGTCCTCGCTGATGGCGGAAATCGGCCGGTCGATCAGGGAACAATAATCCCCCGCCGCGGCTATGATCATCAATTTATCTTCCATCTTTTCTTCGCGGCGGCGCACGCAGATCACGCCTTCCGGCGGCACGCCCAACAGGGCGGCGATATGGATGATCACCCCCTGGGCAAAGTTGTTCAGGCCGGCCTGGGTCATCAGTTCCGAGCTGGCCCGCAAAATCATGTCGAGGCCTTTTTTGCTGTTTTCGATGGTGCGCAGCTGTTTATAGGAGCGCACCGCGGTGGTCACGGTCGCGTAGAGTTTTTTCTTGGTGAGGTCGGATTTGAGTTTGTAATCGTTGATGTCGTAATCGCGAATAACATCAATTTCAGGCGCNNACGCAAAATAATGCGCAAGTCCTGAAGTTTCAGTTGCCCGCGAATAAAAGGCACCAGGTCCAGTCCGGCATTGGCCGTTTCCATTACCACGTCCAGCAGGATTACCGCTATATCGGGAACCTCACGCAGCAGGGTTATTGCCTGCTCGCTGTTATAAGCATCGTAAAATTCCAGGTGGCGACCGAGGATCTTGGTATCGCGCAGGGCGAACTTTGTTGCTTCGTGCACGTCTTCTTCATCGTCGGTAATCAGTACGCGCCACACGTGCTGATCGTCGTTGGAACCGAAACTGGAGCCGGGAGAGGTATTGTCTGAGATAAAGATCATCTGCTCTTCGCTTTTGAAAACGAAGAGATCTTTATCTTGGGAAATATCGCTACTCATGGAATTACCTTTTACAAATCGCAACTACAGTCATTCGATGGCAGCCCTATGGCCGCGCTCGTGACTCCAACCTGCCTTCCGCATCAGACCGCCGTGCGGAAATCTGTATACAATGGCTCCGTATCCGGCGTGTTTTCCTGGTCGGGCGCCTGCAGCGGCAAACTGATCATAAATCGTGTGCCTTTGCCCAACTGGGAATTCAAGCGAATCTTCCCCCCCAAAATACCACTCACTATGTTGTGGACTATATGCAGGCCGAGTCCGTTGCCGCCTGCACCGAGTTTGGTGGTAAAAAACGGGTCGAATACTTTCGACTGATATTCCTCGGGAATTCCAACCCCGTCGTCTTCCACCACCAGCTCCACCGTGTCCACTTTTTTTTCTGTCCTGATTAAAACTCTTCCAGTGTTACGGCCTGCGAACGCATGAACCAGCGCGTTATTCAGCAGGTTGGTAATCACCTGTCCGAGCGGTCCGGGATAACTGTACATATCCACGTCGTCCGCTACGGCTATATCCACCACAAACGGCGTGCGCTTGAAGGCCGGTGACACCGTAAGGCGCGTTTCCGCCAAAAGCGCGGCCAGGGAAAATCGGCGGCGCTGTTCGGAGGTCCGGTCGATGGCGACCTGCTTAAAGCTGCTCACCAGTTCCGAGGCCTTAGCCAAATTGCGGTTGACCAAAATTACCCCTTCGTCAACATCCCGCAGGAATTTTTCCAACGCGCTGCGGGTCAACCCTTCCGCCATACGTTTTTTCATTTCGTCACAGCTGTCGCACAAGCTGGTGGCCACGGTCAGACCGTTACCGATCGGCGTATTCAACTCGTGCGCGACGCCGGCAACGAGTGCGCCCAGGGCTGCTAACTTTTCCGACTGAATCAGGTGATCCTGCGTCTGCTGCAGTTTCCCGAGCGTGCCGCGCAGCGTCTGATTGACGATGCGCAATTCCGCCGTGCGTTCATCCACCCGCTGTTCCAGTTGAGAAAAGTGGCTGTCCAACGCCCCGCGCATCACTTCCAATTGCCGGGAAAGCTCACCAAACTCATCCCGCGCCAGCGCAGGTATTGCCGTTTTTAAATCGCCGCGCGTTATGCCGGCCGCNNCCGCTGTACCCAGCTGCCGCAAGGGCGATAACACCTTGCGGTGCAACACCCAGGTAATCGTCAGCAGCGACACCACCAGTTGCACCACAATAATAATGGCCAGCAGTTTGGTTTCATGCGCGGCTCGCGCCTGGGCGGAGTCCAAACTATAAGTCAGATGCACTTCACCCAGGTGTTCCTGGTTGTAGGACACACTGCGGTGCAACTGAATCTGCTCGGCCGACGCGCCGGCGCCTTTCGCCCGCGTGTATTCCAAAAATCGCTGTCCTTCGTCGGTGGTCACCACTACGGATAAAACCGCCTCGTCCAGCCGAATACTTTCCAACAGGGGCTGTCCCAATTCCGGCGATATATTCCACAGGGGAACCGACAATCCACCTTGCAGCCAATCGATATAGCGCTCGGCCGCTGCCCGACTATCCTGCTCCAGGGTGCGCTGATAGTTTTCCCAGATCAAAAACCCTCCGCTCACGGCGGCCGGAAAGACAATCGAAACAAAAACCACGACGGCCAAAAAACTTTGCAGGCGGGTTTCGCGCAATCGGCCCAGGGTGTTCCTCATGTCTTCCTATGTCCGGATCAATAATGGCGGCCCTATGCCGGAATTCCGCAATGTAGTTTCACTATAGTCAACCGGTTTCATTTCGCCCACGAAAAAAAATACTTTTTTGTCAGTGACTTGCGTGACTGCTTGGCGTCTATAACCGTTGTGGTGGAACCCGCTGTTTGTTATCACCGGGAACTATTAATCTGCCAAAAAATTTGCCGCAGCCGAGAAAAAACGTGCTGCAGTTCGCATGTTTGTGCTCACCCGCGGTATTTCGCCGCGGCGCTGACACCCGCCGGTTTTATGACGTCTCGTTGAAAAGCCGCCGATGGAATTGGCAAAGCGCCAATCGATCAACGCAGATGTTTGGGTGGCGGCCTTCTGGAGGAAATGCTGGGGTATATTGAAGGTTCTCAGTGGATGCTGTTTGCGGTTATTTATGGTCGTTTATATGCGCATCGAAATTTCGATTCAGGTCCTGCTCCGGTTGCTGACGGTGGCCTGCTGCTTTTATTGTCTCGCCGCCCGGGCGGATCCGGAGGTGACGGTCATCAAGCACTACAACCAGGGTTATACGCCGCAACTTCGCAGCTATCTGACGGAAGTGTTGCAGCTGACGCTCGACCGCACGGCGGAGGAATATGGGCCTTATGATTTGCAGTTTTTTTCCGATTTTCTCTCCACCAACCGCTCGAAGCTGGAGACCGAAAAAGGCGTTTTACTGGATGTGCTATTTTCCTCGCACTGGCGCGGTCATTTTGTAAATACGCAAAATGTCATTCCGGTGGAATTCCCCGTGCTGGAGGGCATGCTGGGCCTGCGCAGTTTGGTGGTTAAGCAGGACAACTTGGCGCAATTGCAAGGGGCGGAGGGGCCGGCGAACTTCCAAGGGTTGGTGGCCGGTCTGGGTTCTAACTGGGTGGATGTGGAAATCCTCAAGGCGAACCAAATTCAAGTGGTGGAAGCCCAGAAGTTCGACACCCTCTTTCCGATGCTCGCGCACAAGCGGTTTGATTATGTGCCTTTGAGCGTATTGGAGGCGCAGGCCACCTTGAAGGAGCAGCGCAGCGGCCATCCCGATCTTGCCACCAGCGCGGAGTTGTATTTGTTTTATCCCATTCCTTTTTATCTGTATGTCAACGCCCGCCGTCCCGAGCTGGCCGAGCGGTTGGAGCGCGGCCTCCAGGCCGCCTTGGCGGACGGGTCCATCGACCGGTTGTTCAGTCGGCATTTTTCCTATGTGCAGGATCAGTTGCAGCAACAGCCGAAGCACTTGGTGCTGCTGAATAATCCTCTGATCAGTGCGGAAAAAAATCGGCAGTATCAGGAGCAGTTTTT
>DJFO01000435.1:6493-6667 GCA_002432555.1 Marinagarivorans sp. UBA5870 | reverse complement strand
CGCCGGCAGATGGCGGCGGACCTGCGCCAAAAAAGCAAATCGATGAACGCGATAAAAGCGGAAGACATCATGGATGTCACACCCGAGGAGGTGACCAAGGTGATGGTGGAGGCCGGCGTCGACCTGCTGATCCACGGCCATACTCACCGACCGGCCCACCATCGCCTAGAGGTA
>DJFO01000435.1:201-6414 GCA_002432555.1 Marinagarivorans sp. UBA5870 | reverse complement strand
TCGAGCTGTAAAAAATAGCGAACCCGATCCGCGATGGAATCGCCCTGCGCCGCTTTTTGCGCGAGCGCGAGATAATCCTTAAAATGGCGCGATTCCGACTGCAAAAGAGATTCGTAAAACGCCCTGAGCTCATCATCCAGGTGGGGCGCCAGGCGAGCGAAACGCTCGCAGGAACGCGCTTCTATAATTGCGCCGACGATCAAGGTATCGACCAATTTTCCCGGCTCGCTGGTGCGCACCGGCTTGCGCAATTCCGCGGCGTAACGCGCAGCGCCGACTTGTCGGTAGGCGATATTGCGCCGTTGCATCAGCGTGAGCACCTGCTCGAAGTGCCGCAGCTCCTCTCGCGCGAGGCGCGACATCTTGTGCAGCAATTCGAAATTGTCTACATAGCGATACATCAAATTGAGGGCCGTGCTCGCCGCTTTTTTCTCGCAGTTGGCGTGGTCGATCAACAGCAGTTCTGGCTCGGCGAGCGCCTGCGCCACCCAGGCGTCGGGTGTGGCACACAATAAAAAATCGGCAACGGCTTGCAGCATCAGGACAACACCGGAAAATAGCGCTCGTAATGGGCGCAGGACAACCGAAAAAACGCCTCGTCCATCAGCCGCTTGAGCTCAGCCACCGAGTGCCCTTGCCAAGGTGCCACGGCCTCGCAACCAATGAGATCCAGGCTTTTAAGCTGGCCGCCGAAGGCGCGTATGGCCTCGAATGCTTGGCAATAGAGATTGAGGCCCGGATAGACGCGCACCCGCTGCTCCGCCAGTTGCCGCTGCAGGCACTCGGCGTCGATTATGCGGACGTGGTTCTGCACCACCTGACTCAAGAGGGTTTCGATACGCTGCATTATGTGGCTGCGCTCGTCCGCCGAATAGGAATTCCAGCCGATCACTTCATGGGCAAACCGTTTGCACCCGCGGCAAACGCTGTCGCCAATGCCCGTGGAACAGACGCCGATGCACGGGGTATTGATCCGCGTCAGCATGGCGTCAAGCGTCGCCGCTGGGCGCCGCGGCGCGCGATGCAAGTGCCTGATACTCTTTCTCCAAAGTCTTCAGGGTTTTATTGCCGATCCCGCCGAGGATTTCGATCGCGTGGCGCAGCCGGGCGCGGGTCATATCCGAGCCGAGCAACTCCATGGAGTCGGTTACCGAGAAAGACGCAGTGGTACCTGCCACGGCAACAAACAGGGGCGCGACGAAATCCTTCATTTTTATGGCGGTCGCATCGGCCAAGTCTTTGAGAGAAGCAAAAATCAAATCTTTATTCCAGTCGGCCAGGGTGTCGAAGCGCCAGACGCAGAATTGCAGCACCTTCAGACACTCTTCCGCGCGCAATTTCAACCCGTCGAAATGGCCCGGGGTCAGGTTCAGGTGCCCCGCCAGGAGGAATCCCACCAGCGGCATAAAGTCGCTCAAGGTATTAATACGGCGCTGGGCGTGCGGCACTACGGCGAGCAGATTGTCGCGGTTGAGCGCCCACTGCTGCAGACGGTCGGCGAGAGCCTCAACACTGAAGTTTTCTCGAATCCACAGGCCATTTAGCCAGTTCAGTTTTTCCACGTCGAAAATCGGACCACCGAGGGATACTCGCTGAATATCGAAATGCGCCTGCATGTCCGCCAAGGAAAATTTCTCGCGCTCATCGGGCATCGACCAGCCCATGCGGCCGAGGTAATTCAGCAGCGCCTCCGGCAGGTAGCCCATTCGCTGGTAATAAAGAATGCTGGTGGGATTTTTGCGTTTGCTCAGTTTGCTTTTATCCGGGTTGCGCAGCAGTGGCAGATGGCACAACACCGGGACCTGCCAGCCGAAGTACTGGTACAACAACAGGTGTTTGGGAGCGGAATTAAGCCATTCCTCGCCGCGAATAACGTGGGTGATTCCCATAAGATGGTCGTCCACCACATTGGCGAGGTGATAGGTTGGCATACCATCGGATTTCAGCAGCACCTGGGCGTCCACTTGGCTCCAGTCGAGTTCGATGGTGCCGCGCAACATGTCCGGCACCGGACAGGGCCCGGCGCCTTCGGGCACTTTCATACGCACCACAAAAGGCGCACCAGCCGCCGCGCGCCGGGCGACTTCTTCCTCGGGCAGCTGCAGATCGCTGGGCTTGAGTGCCGAATGCAGGCCGGCGGCCTTGCGGGCCTCCCGCAATTCTTCGAGTTCGGCGGCGGTGCGGTAACAGCGAAACGCGTGACCAGCGGCGAGCAGCTGTTGGGCGTAATCGCCGTAAATGGCTTTGCGGTCACTCTGGCGATAGGGGCCGCAAGGCCCCCCAACGTCGGGACCTTCGTCCCACTCCAGGCCGAGCCAGCGCAGAGAATCCAAGATTGCCCGCTCGGACTTATGGGTCGACCGCGCCTGGTCGGTATCCTCGATGCGCAGCAAAAATTGGCCTCCATGCTGGCGCGCGAAACAGAGATTGAAAAGCGCTATGTAAGCGGTACCTACGTGCGGATCGCCGGTGGGGGACGGAGCTATACGGGTGCGGACGGTCATGGGATCTCGGGATCCTAAAATTAGAAAGGCCGGCATTATACCCAAGACCTCCGCCCTGCACAGCGCGCGCCAGCGGATTGAGAAGCCCCCCAGGGCGCGTTATGCTGCCGGGCTTTATTGAGCACTATCCAGTTCTATCGACTTCCTATCTGCTTTTATCAAGTTCCCAAGCCCTAGAGGAATCTCCATGACGCCACTCGATCTTATCCGAACCCGCCTCTCCGTATCCGTCAAGGACATGCGTGAACCGGGCCCGTCCCCCGAGCAGTTGCAGACTCTCCTGCAGGCCGCTCACCGGGTGCCCGACCACGGCAAAATCGGCCCATGGCGGTTTGTGATATTCCAGGGCGCGGCTCGGGCGGACTTTAGCCGCAAGCTCGCCGCTATCTATCGGGAAGAGAATCCGGAAGCAACGGACAAATTTCTGCAGTTTCAAGCGGAGGTTTTCACCCGCGCGCCGCTGGTCATAGGCGTTATTTCCACCGCGGGGCCGCACGCAAAAATTCCGGAGTGGGAACAAGTGATGTCCGTCGGTGCCGCCTGCCAAAATATTTTGCTCGCCGCGCACGCCATGGGATTTGGTGCCCAATGGCTGACAGAGTGGTACGGCTACAGCCCGTTAGTAAAAGAATTGCTCGGCCTCGAGCCGCACCATCGAATCGCCGGTTTTATCTACGTCGGCAGTTACGCGGAAAAACCCGAGGAGCGAATTCGGCCGGAGCTGGCAGAGCGGGTCAGTTATTGGGAGGCGTGAGCCCTGCGCGGGGGCGTGAGCCTTGTGCAAAAGTGACGGTCGTCTTTGAGCCCGGCGGGGGATTTACCGGAAAAACCTGAGCGCAGGCCCACCACGNNCCGCAATACAGCTGCCGTACTTTTTGGGTCCCCATTTGGATGCCACAAGGTGCGCACATGAGCCATCCCCCCGCCGAAAACAGCAACCCTACTAACAACCCTCCCATTGCTGAGATCGTCCAGCGGCGTGTCCGCCGGCGCGATCTTCTCGCTGGCGGCATCTCGCTTGGCGCCCTCTCCCTGCTCGGGACTCTGCCCTTGAGCGGTTGCGGCAGCGACAAGAAAAAATCCGCTCCACCCCGGGTGGATCCCAAACCCACCGCACCTACCAGCCTGGGTTTTGTCGCCGTCGATAAAAGCCTCGCCGATCGGGTAGTGCTGCCGGATGGATATTCCGCAAAAGTGCTCTACGCCCTCGGCGACCCTATAGCCGCCGGCCTGTCCGACTACGCCAACGACGGCAGCGACGACGGCAATTGGGATCGCCGCGCCGGCGACCACCACGATGCTATGGCGTTTTATCCGCTGCCCAAGGGCAGCACCTCATCCGACCACGGGCTCCTCGCCATCAACCACGAGGAGATCACTGAGATCTACCTCCACCAGGAGGGACCAACCCTCGCGGCAGACGGCAGTCGGCCCATGGCGGAAGTCCTCAAGGAGCAGTACGCGATTGGTGTCGCGGTGATCGAAGTGCGTCGCGTCGACGGCGCCTGGACGGTGGTGCGGGATTCCAGCTACAACAAACGCTGGCACGTCAACAGCCCGATGGAAATGGCCGGCCCGGCCCGTGGGTCCGACCTTCTAATTACCCCGCTCTCCCCCGCCGGCACCGCCACCTTCGGCACCCTTAATAATTGCGGTCACGGCGTTACTCCCTGGGGAACTTACATGACGGGGGAGGAAAACTTCGCCGGTTATTTCACCCTCGACGCCGCCAGCGCGGCACCGGAGCTCAGCCGCTACGGCATCACCAGCGGGCGCTTGGGCAATTACAAGGACTGGGATCGCGCCGACGGCGCCGGCGAGTTGCAACTCAGATTCAATATTTCCCGCGGCGGCGCCGACGCCAGCGCCGATTTTCGCCATGAACCCAATCATTTCGGCTACGCCGTCGAAATCGATCCCTACAGCCCCGCCGCCACGCCGAAAAAACGCAGTGCCATAGGCCGGTACGCGCACGAGGGCATCTGGTTCGCGCCCGCGGTCGCCGGCGCGCCGCTGGTGTGTTATTCCGGGGACGACGCGCGCAACGAATACATCTACAAATTTGTCTCCACCGCTTTGTGGGATCCGGCCGATGCGGCCATGGGTCTGGCGGCGGGTGATAAATATCTGGATGCGGGCACGCTTTACGCGGCGAAATTCCATGACGATGGCACGGGCGAATGGCTGCCGCTGACGCCGGCCAATCCCGCCCTCGAAAGCATGACCGCCGCGGACATAGCGGTGCACACCCGGCTGGCCGCCGATCGCGCCGGCGCGACGCCTATGGATCGCCCCGAGTGGGGCGGCGTCAACCCGCTCAATAGCGAAGTCTATTTTGCCCTCACCAACAGCAGCAGCTCGAGCAGCGGCCGCGGCCAGGGCGGCGCCAGCTCACAGCCCCGCAACGCCGCCAACCCACGCAGCTACAATGCCGCGGGCGACCCGGCCGGCGGTCGGGGCAATATCAACGGCCACGTCATCCGCTGGCGCGAGACGGCCGAGGGTTTCCGCTGGGACATTTACGCCTTCGGCGCGCGCGCAAGTTACACGGATCCGCAAGTGAACATTTCGCAGCTGGACGACAGCAATGACTTTTCTTCGCCGGACGGCCTCTGGTTCGATAAACGCGGTCTGCTCTGGCTGCAGACCGACGACGGCGCCTACACGGACGTGACCAACTGCATGATGCTGGCCGCCATTCCCGGCGAGGTGGGCGACGGGGAGGAAGTCGCCGTCGGCGGCGGCGACGGCCTGGATATCACCACCTTTGCCGGCGCTACCCCGGGCGATAAATTACGGCGCTTCTTGGTGGGGGTGCCCGGCAGTGAAATCACTGGCGTGGAGATGACCCCGGACTACAGGACCATGTTTGTGAACATCCAGCACCCCGGTGACCGCTCAACCCCCGCGAGTTTTACCAGCAACTGGCCGGATGGCAACGGCGCCCGCCCACGCTCGGGGACCGTCATTGTCACCAAAGATGACGGTGGCATCATCGGTTCCTGATTGGTCATTAATTGTTAACAAGACGTTCACCTGGCTGTAACCATCCCGCATCATTATAAAAATGCAAGGAACGTGGCAGCCGCAAGGAGGCAGATAAGGAGGTTGCGCAAGATCTCGTCGAAAGGGGCTACGGCCCCTTTTTTTGTAAATCTCNNCAATAAAAACACCGGCCTGGAAGCCGGTGTTTTTATTGGGGTAACAGGAAAATTAACGCAATATGCCAGTTACTGTGTAGGTCGCTTCACAGGTAGATACAGAACTATCACGTGTCCAGGTCAGGTTGTATTTTTCAGTGTAAGTACCGGTAATAACCTGGCTTCCATCCGGGTTATAGGTTCCCTCAAACGAGTCCCAAAATTCTTCGTAAAAACCAGGATGGCCGGGTACCGGCGCGACAGGCTCGTGTACATCGAAGCTGATAACCTTGGTGTCCTGGTTAAAATCAGCTGGCTGGGTTCCCAACCAGGTCAGCCTNNGGGTTACCACCCAACACCCAGCTTTCATTAACGACTTCAACATCGCCAACCGCACGTTCTTCATTAAGATCGCACTGCATGGTGGCGTTGTCGCTTGTATAGAGTGCGCCTTGGGAGTATTCGGTCAGCGTCAGGGTCAGTTCCATTTTCAAATGGATATCGCCGTCCGGCAAACCATTTACGCGCTCAAACATCACTTCTTCCTCTTCCCCACCGTAAGCAATGGT
>DJFO01000435.1:0-186 GCA_002432555.1 Marinagarivorans sp. UBA5870 | reverse complement strand
GCCAGGGTCTGGACAATATCGCGTCCATCCGGTCCACACGCCAGGTAATTGGATTCCTCGTAATGACTATGGGACCCGTCGCTATTAAGCACAGCGCAGGGGTGGGAAAGTCCCCATTGGCCGTTGGTATCGACCAAGGTGTTAACCAGGATTTCTTTTGTCTCATTGTTATATACGTAGGTACCC
>DJFO01000387.1 GCA_002432555.1 Marinagarivorans sp. UBA5870 | reverse complement strand
TTTAAATATCGAGTAGCTGTAAAGAAGTGTAACCCGGCGGCAGCTAAGCTGGTTCCGGTGCCAAAGTTATCGGTAGAATGCATCTGTCATAAAACCCTAAACGTAGGCCCCATTTGAGCAGATCTTGGCTTTTCGGAATTCTCCTGCAGGCCGCTGTGTTCAGTGGGCTGGTGCACGCGCAGAGTTCGGGGGACTGCGAACCGGATTGTGTTGCGGTGGGGGACTGGCGGGTTAATCTCGGCGTGGGCCTCGGCATGCGCAGCAATCCTTTGCACGGGGGCGACGATATTCCTCTGGTGCTGCTGCCGGAAGTCAGCTATTACGGCGAGCGCTTTTTTCTGAAAAATCTCGAGATGGGTTTTACACTTTTCGAGAATCCCCGCCACCAGTTGAATTTGCTCCTGACGCCCGGTTACGACCAGATGTACTTCAATCGCTGGGATCCGTTTAATTTCACTGACAGCGGTGGTGGAATTGCCGCGCCCCAGTCCAGCCCAGGACCGGCCGCCAACTTTCAGGTCAACATTTCCGGTCGACCCTCTGCAGGCGGNNGTGTTGGAGGGGTAGCGGGGCCGGCGAGTCCGGATGGGCGGCCCGGCGGAATTTCTGTTCCGCAGGCGCGCGGCGTGGTGATTAGTGACCGGCCGATTGCCGTGGCCGCCGGGTCGCAAATGTTATTCGGCGCGGAAGGCAATGCCATTACCGTCGTAGTCTCGGGCGATGTGGTGACGATCGCCGGCGTGGTGGAAGGCGATCGGGTGGTTCTAAACGGCGTTAAATGGCGGGGCACCGATACTATTCAAGGCACCGGTGGCGCCAACGTGGAATTTCTCGATCAACCGATCGATACCTTGAGCGGGGACGAGGAGCAGACGGTCAGCATCGATTTGTCGGGGCGCAACAATTATCGGGTGAGCGCCGACGCGCCCACCACGGAACTGGCCGGCACCGCGGCCAAAGTCTCGGCGCGCGATGTGGTGCATCGCCGCATGGCGGGGCTGGCCGGTTTCGAATATTCCTACCGGTTGGAGTCTGTGATTTTTCATCTTCAGGCCCTGGCGGACGCCACCCGCGTTCACCACGGCGAGGAGCTGCGCGCGGCGGTGATACTGCCGTGGCAACGGGGCGAACACAAATGGGCGTTCACCCTGGGCGCTAATTACAAAAGCCGGCAAACGCTGGATTATTACTACGGCATTCGCCCGCGGGACGTGCCCCAAGCCAGCTGGAGGTTCGCCCCAGATTCCGCCGGCGTGGAGCGTCTGGCGCGCCTGGACTGGCAGCGGCCGCTCGGCCGGCGCTGGTCGCTGCGGGCTATGCTGCAATATTCCGAGTTGCCCCGTGAGGTTCACGCCAGCCCACTGGTGTCGGACACGAGCGCCGGGACTGTCTTCGTCGGAGGGGTCTATCATTTTTAGCGGACGGGTAGCCCGCTGGTTAGGGGGATGGATCACAATTGGGTGTGCTTCTTATGTTGCGCAGGCGGCAGAGCTGCCTGCGCTGCAATTTTCGTTAAAACCGCGCCTGTGTGTGTTGACCGAGGATGAAGATGCCTGTTACGACGAGCTGGAAGTGCGTTGGAGCGCGCCGGAGAAAATGAGTCTGTGCCTCTTTCAGACCGATCTCGATCAGCCGCTGCGCTGCTGGAGCGACGCGAGTGGTGGCGAGCACAAATTCATTGTCTCGGCGACCCGCGACGTGACCTTTCAGTTGCGCGAGAGAAATCAGAACACCCTGGTCAGCGAAGCTTTTGAAGTGATTCACGACCAGAAAAAGTACCGGCGCCAGCGCCGCAATCCCTGGAGCTTTTTCTGATGGTACATCGCATCCTGCTCGCCGAAGATGACCTGCGCCTGGCGCGCCTGGTTAAGGATTATCTCGAATCCACAGGCGAGTACGCGGTGACCGTGGAAAGCAACGGCGGCAAAGTGCAGCGCACCGTGAGCGATGTGCTGCCGGAGCTGTTGATTCTCGACGTGATGCTGCCGAATAAGGATGGCTTGTCCATTTGCCGAGAAATTCGGCCCAATTTTCCCGGACCTATACTCATGTTGACCGCGCGCAACGAAGACGCGGATCAAATTCTCGGCCTGGAATACGGCGCGGACGACTATGTAATCAAACCGGCCGAACCGCGGGTGCTGCTCGCGCGCATTCGCGCCCTGCTGCGGCGTTACGCCATAGAAGAAAAAGCGGATAAGGAAACCCTGTCTTTCGGCGCGCTGCACATCTGCTGCAGTTCCCGCACCGTCACCCTCGCCGGCGCACCGGTCGATCTGTCCAGCCACGAGTTCGACCTGCTGATGACCTTCGCCCGCCAGCCGGGGCAGATCATGAGCCGGGAATTCCTCTTCAATACCATCTACGCCAGGCCCTACGACGGTCTGGATCGCACCATAGACGTGCGCATCTCCCAGCTGCGCAAAAAGCTCGGCGACCACGCCGACAAGCCGTTTCGCATAAAAACCATCTGGGGGCGCGGTTACCTCTTCGTTGAGGACGCCTGGTCAACCGGCTGACCGCTGATTCATGCATCGCGCTTTTTTTTCGCTCTACAGCCTTATAGTAATCGCGGTGATCGCCGTCGGCTGGGGGTTGGATAAAGTCTGGCAGAGCTACGCACCCGATGACAGCGCCGCCCCCGGCGATATCCAGGTTATGGAGCTGGCGGAGCACTTTCTTGCGCAGGCGCCGCCCGAGCGGCAGCCGGAAATTCTCGCGCGCATTGCGGCGGAGACCCGCCTCGATTTTTCCTTGCACACTCTGGACGACTTCGCCAGCTCGCGGTTGTTGGAGTC
>DJFO01000232.1:321-3865 GCA_002432555.1 Marinagarivorans sp. UBA5870 | reverse complement strand
TGGGGCGCCTGGATTCGAACCAGGGACTGGCGGTACCAAAAACCGCTGCCTTACCGCTTGGCGACACCCCAGGAGCAACGCTATTTCAGGAGGCGTTGATGCAGTGGCGATTCGTTAACACCTCGGGCAACAAAGCCGTTCAACTGTGTCGGTCGTCTGGCGAAAACTTCCCGCGCTTCGGTTTCGGTGGCGAAGGCAGCAAATACGCAAGCCCCTGTTCCCGTCATCTGCGCAGGTCCAAAACGACCTAGCCAATCAACCGCATCCTTAACTTGCGGGAAGAGTTTTTCGACTGTTTTTTGGCAGTCGTTTTTCCCGCCCTCCTCAAGGAAGGCGCGTACTGTAATGCCGTTTGAATTCCTTGTCAAACCTTCGTCCGAAAAAATTTGCGCCGTGGATACCGAACAATTCGGGGCTAAAACCACATACCACTTTGCCGGCAATTCCACAGGCGTCAATTGCTCGCCAATGCCCTCGGCCCAGGCGGTTTTGCCACGCACGAAAACCGGCACGTCGGCGCCCAGTTGGCGGCCGAGCTCCGCCAGCTGATCCAGGCCGAGACCGGTTAACCACAGGTGGTTGAGACCGACGAGGGTGGTGGCGGCGTCGCTGCTGCCGCCGCCTATGCCGCCGCCCATGGGCAGGCGTTTCGTCAGCCGCAGGTCGGCGCCCAGGGCGCAGCCAGTTGCCAGCTGCAGCAGTTTGGCCGCGCGGTACACCAGGTTTTGCTCGAGGGGAATCTCAGGGAAGTCGGGGGTCAGGCGAATCGCGCCGGTCGGGTCGACCGTCAATTCCAGCGCATCACCATAGTCCAGTAGTTGAAACAGGGTCTGAATATTGTGGTATCCATCCGGTCGGCGGCCGGTGATGAGCAAAAACAGGTTGAGTTTGGCCGGGCAGGGCAGCATTAAGGACATAGGCTCGCTTTAGGGCAGGCGTGACGGTTTGGCGGGCAGGTTCCAGTGCTTGATCACGAGAGTGACCTGCAGTTCGTCGCGGCCGGCAACCACCTTCGTGGGCAGCCACCAGCCGGCAAAATTCCCATGCTTGCTGTAGTCCACCTGCCATCCCTGCTGCTGCAGCTGAGTGAGCAGACCGGTTGCATCGAGTTCGACTCCAGTCGGTGCCGGCTGCGGGGCCGATAAGCCGCGCAGCCAGAACTGCAGGTTCGAGACCGGCACCTGCCAGCCGACCACCGCCTGCATAAGCTCCTCGGCAGTCGGCGCTTGTCGCACGCCGGTTTTGGCATTCTCCAAGGTGACGCCGCGCTCGGTGCGCTTGAGCCAGGTGGCGCCCTGGCCGAAAGGTCCGAATAAATGAATCGCGTAATGATCGCGCTCCTGGGTCCACTTAAAGGAAGCGCTCTCCCGCTTATCGCCCCGCCGTATGGCAATTTTGCCCTCGGCCTCCCACTTGGGCAGGCGGGCTAAATAATGCTGCTGCAGGGCGGCGGCACCGCCCGATTTTTGCGGTGCAGTTTCGCAGCCGGCCAGCATTAGGGCGAGCAGGGCAAGCAGCGGGAAATGAAGGAAGTGGCCGCGCGAAATCCGGTTCATGCTCAGGGCGCCGCCCGGAGTTTACGAATAGCATTCAGAATGATCGGGCTGTCCGGCTGCAGCTGCAGGCCGCGCTCCCATACCTGGCGCGCTTCTTTTTTCGCACCGGTCACCCAAAGCACTTCACCGAGATGCGCGGCTATTTCATGGTCCGGCATCAGCTCCATGGCGTTGCGCAAGTTCTTCAGGGCCGCTTCGTGATTGCCGCGCAGGTATTCCACCCAGCCGAGGCTGTCNNGGTTGGTGCGGTCCGCCAGGGTGTAACCAAAGGCGTTGAGGGCGGCGGCATTGTCCGGCGCCAGGGCGAGCACCCGTTTAAAATCGTTCTCGGCTTTGGGCAGATCATCCATGCGGGTAAACAGCATGGCGCGGGTGTAAATCAATTTGGTGGAGGCGGGGAAGTGGGCTATGCCTTCCCCCAGCGGCGCCAAGGCCGCGTCGAGCTGGTTTTGGCTGGCGAGCAGATGCGCCTCCAGCAGATAAAGGCCCTCGATCTGGTCGGGCTTGTGTTCCGGTGTCTCCTCGCGCCTCGTGCGCACAAGGCCCAATGCCTGCTCTTTTTCACCCTGCGCGAGCATGAGTTCGGTCAGCTGCGACAGGGCGGGCAGGTAATCGGAACCGGGACCCACCTGCTGAAAATGGCGGCGGGCCCCTACCTCATCTTTATCCACCACGGCGATCCGACCCAAATAGTAGTGGGCCGAGGAGCGGTGCTTGTCCGCTTCCAGCAGTTGGTTGAACCGGCCCTTCGCCGCCGCGAAGTCCTCGCGTTCGAATTCAATCAAACCGATGGTCAACAGCAGGTCGGTATCCGCCGGGTTGGCCTCCAGAAGTTTTTCAAACTGCCGCTGTGCCCCGGCGAGATCGGTTTTCAACAAGCTGCGGGCATACTGCAGCCGAAGTTGTGCGTTGGTGGGGTTCTTGTCCACGAGTTCCGCGAGTTTTTTCTGCGCCTGCTCGCTGNNCGTGGGCGAGCGCTCGCTCGAAGTCGCCCGTGTGCTGATACAGCAAGCTGATGCCGATCAACAGAGGCGGGTCCTGGGGGTGCCGTGTCAGCAGCCTTTGATATTCAGGCAGCAGTTTGGCGCTCACCGATGGCTCTCGGCCCTGTTGGGCCCGGGCGGCAATGGCGTCGAGACCGGAGGTCTCGCCGTGGTCGAGAAGAAATTNNCGCGTGTTTCACCGCCTCCAGCAGGCGGTTGTCCTGCACCAGTTCTGCGGCCGTCAGGTAGTGCGCCTCCGGATTCTCCGGTTCCAGGGTCAGCCAATGCTGCGCCAATTTCAGGGCGGTATCGTGGGCATTGAGATAGCGGGCGAGGCGGGTGGCACGGGCGGTCACCGCCGGATCACCGGTGGTTTCCGCCTGCTGAACATAATTGCTGAGCATGACGTCAAACCGCTGGCGCTCGCCCGCCATCTCTGCCACCAATAAGGCATAGAGGGTATCGCTGGTGAAGGGGCGATTCGGCACATACACCGGCGCCGGTAGGGCGGGTGTAACCGTCGCGCTCTGTTCCTGGCGCGGAGCGCTGCTGCAGGCGGTGAGAAGGCCGGCGCACAAGATTGCTGGCAGGCGGCCGCGCAACCAGGTTGCCACAGGCGTGGACCGCGGAGCGGAATCGGTAGAGGGTTGTTCTGAAAAATCGGACATGCAAATCAATCGAGTTACTATCTAGTTACGTAAGCGAGTTACTTAAGGCAGTTACTTAAGCGAGTTACTTGCTAGTTACTTATGCCAGTTACTTATGCCAGTTGCTTATGCCAGTNNTACTTAAGGTGCGGAGCGTTCGGCCGGCCGAGCCCCGTCAAACTATAATCCAAGACGGGTCCCGAGGTGGGAAATTTCCCGGATGATGCCCCCTGAGCCCCGGCCTTGGCAAGTCGTGCAGCCAACCGTCCGGTAGGAGATAAGACTTATGATGGACGTCGAGGTTCAGGTGATCACCACTTGCCAGTGAGGGAGCTAAACAAGACAATGCGCGGTTTAG
>DJFO01000232.1:0-170 GCA_002432555.1 Marinagarivorans sp. UBA5870 | reverse complement strand
TCGCGCTGCTCGTCTGGCTCGCTGAGTATCACCAGACCGAGGCGGGCGTCCTGCAGACCTGCCACTACGCCTATACCGGAGTGGATGCGGCTCGCCACATGATGAAGGTGGCCAGCGGCCTCGATTCCCTGGTGCTCGGCGAGCCCCAGATTCTCGGCCAGATGAAATCC
>DJFO01000398.1 GCA_002432555.1 Marinagarivorans sp. UBA5870 | reverse complement strand
CCAGCCGAAAACCGCGCGGGGTCGCATGAATTTCGGCAAATGCCCCGACCGCCGCTCGCAGCCGGCCGATTTCCACCCGCAAGCGCGCCCGGTGTGATTCATCGGCGAGCTTCAGGCGAAAGGCGCGGGCGATGAGTAGATCGCGCGGCACATCAGCGGGCCAAGCCTCCCCCAGCGCGCGCGCCAAGGCGAACAACACTGGGCGCTTGGCGAGCGCGACCGATGTGCGGTCCTTGCGCACCACATAACGACAAGCGTCCACGATCAACGCCTGAGATGCGAAAAGCTCCGCAACCTGCTCGAGGAGCAGCAACCGCTCGCCTGCCGGCGTCACCANNCGCGGCCTCTTGCGCGCGGGTGAGCGCCGCGCGGGCAAGGTCGATGTCCAGTCGGCGCAGGGCAATGCCCGCCACCACCAACTCGTGAGCCGCTCGGAAGGGCGGCGTAAAACGGGCACCATTCAATTCTCCCAGCGACTGTTCGGCCTCGTCCAGGCGGCCGCAGAGCAACAACAGGCGAATCTCGAGATGGCGAGCGTAGGCGGCGTTGGCCAAATCACCGTGCTCGACCAATGTGCGCCGGGCCGCCGCCAGTTGCTCGGCGGACCCGCCGAGGTCGCGTGCGACCAGAGCAATTTCGGCTTCGGCCACACGACAACGCGCGCGGGCGACCGCCTGTTTCACACCAAAAGCCCGCCCCGCCCGGCGCAGCAGACTCTTGGCCCGCTCCAGATCGCCCAATTGCGCCATGGCAATCCCCCGCAACGCCAGCGCCGGCGCGTCGTCGCGCAGAGCGACTCGGTTCAGCGCTCCGAGGGGATCTCCCCGCGCCAACGCCAGCGCAGCGCTGGTGATTATTGAATCCACAGAAACTCCTTCACGCGCGCGCCTGTATGGGCAAATTAATTAGCAGCAGTGGAAAGCAGGCTGAACCGCGATCGACAATCGTCACGCCCCGGCGCGAGTGTTTTGCTCGGACACCTGGGAATTCAAAGTCCACAGATCATAGAGCCAGCCCAACAGAAATAAGCCGCCGGTGAGGAGATAGAGAATGCCGGTAATCCACTTCCCGAGGTACATGCGATGGACACCGAATATCCCGAGAAACGTGAGTAGGAGCCACGCAATACTGAAATTATAAATGCCCGGGGTGTACCTCAAGTCCGCTTCGCGATCCATGCTGGGAATTAAGAACAGATCGATGATCCAGCCGATAAAGAGGAGACCAAGGGTAAAAAACCACAGGGTTCCGCTGACTCGTTTTCCGTAATAAAAGCGGTGAGCGCCCATAAATCCAAAAATCCAGGCGAGATATCCAACGGCGATGGAGTGCGTATTGGCGCGCATCAAGTAAAATCCTGCAGGTGAACGGAAGGCTAGTGTCGCGCCCCGGAATTATTTGCACAAGCACCGGCCGGGCACAGAGCGGTAACCCGACGGTCGCTGTTAATCAACATCGAGCCTGTATAAGTTGATCAACATCGAGCCTGTGTGTGATATGTACGAAGAGCCTTTGTGAAGAGCCTTTGTGAAGAGCCCTTGTGAAGAGCCCCTTGTGCACCTCTGCGATAAACGATCGCCGGCCACCTCGCTTCCGTCCTACCGTCAGCTCACGGAAAGAGGCCGTCAACCGACCAAAAAAAATGGCGCACTAAGTTACGCTTGGCCAATAGAGGCGGCGTAAAGTACGCGGTTTTACTTCGGATGAGATTATGTGGACGTTTGAGACAGATAATGGATCGGCACGTATCCAGTACGATTCTCTCATTGGTGCATTTTTGACTTACTACAACGATGAGTGCCTCGGCGGGTTTCTGACTCCCCAACTGGCGGCAGACGCAGTGAACTCAGCCCACCGGACACCAAAAGACCTGGCCAAGTGGCGCCCCCACAGTATGGAGGAAGAAGTCCAACTGAGTGTCTACAGGAACTACTGACCCGCGCGACTCGCTCGCGACCAATTTTCCACCCACCATGCGGCCGCTCCACGCTGCCCTACATAGCTTCCCGCCATAAGCACGGCCACCCTTACGTTCAAAGCTAATATGCGCTGCGGAGGCGACCACCGATTTTTTCCTCCGCCCGTTTTCGATTCACCGATCCCGCCACACTTGTTACTCCCATGCGATTCTCAGCAGGCATAAGCTGGACCTCAACTTATCAACAGCGAGGACAAAGCCATGACAAGTCACACGGTAGGTACGCGGGAAGAATGGTTGGCGGCACGTCTTGAATTGCTCGAGGCAGAAAAAGAACTGACACGCCGGAGCGACGAACTGGCGCGGCAGCGGCAGGCGTTGCCCTGGGTGCGCATCACCAAGGAGTACCGCTTAGAAACGGACGAGGGAAAGATCTCCCTCGCGGACCTGTTCCGCGGGCGGTCACAGCTCCTGGTTTACCATTTTATGTTCGGACCCGACTACACCGCCGGCTGCCCGTCCTGCTCGTCCATCGCGGACGGTTTCAACGGCGTCACCGTACATTTGGCCAATCATGATGTGACCTTGGCCGCCGTCTCGCGCGCACCTCTGGCGAAGCTGCAGGCCTACAAGCGGCGCATGGGCTGGTCGTTCCCCTGGGCCTCATCCGCTGGAGGGGATTTTAATTTCGACTTCAATGTGGGATTTACCGAAGAACAACAAACCGCGGGGAATATCGAATACAACTACCGGCGCGATAGCCACGTCATGGACATGGCGCCGCCGCCCGAACCCGTGGTGCAGATC
>DJFO01000330.1 GCA_002432555.1 Marinagarivorans sp. UBA5870 | reverse complement strand
GACTTGCCACAGCCGTTGGGGCCGACCACGGCGCTGAGATTGCTGGGGAAGTTGACCGTCGTGGGATCCACGAATGACTTGAAACCGGCCAACTTGATGCTCTTTAACCGCATGTCGTAGTCACTTTATTGTTATTTGGTCGGGCCGCGCAGGTCGGGCCGCGCAAGCCGAAGTTGTACGGCATCGACTGCGCCGGCGCCCTGCCGGCATCTTGGCAGCGCCGCACCAACCCGCGCACAAGGGTTTGGAGAAAGCATAGTGCATAACTTGGAAAAAATTCCACGGGTCTTTCTTCGGGCTTTTCCAAGGGCTTTTCCACGGTTTTTTTCCATGGATATTCCGCTGGGTCTTTGGTCACGGGTCACGGCAACTGCTGGGCAATCACCAACTGCTGCACTCCCTGAAGCGCGTCCAATTTGACCGGACCTATGCTGCCCTGCCAATCGCCCGATTGCGCCGTGGGACTGCCGGACTTGGAAATCCGAGCAACCAGTTCCAATTCCGGGAAACTTCGAATGGTCATGCCCGGGGCCATGGCCATGCTTTCGTCCAGCGTTACCTCGAGGGGCAGCTGGGAGGCGGAGAGTTTTTGAATAGCGAGCGGCATCTTCGGTCCCTGCCAGGCGCGCGCGTAGACGAACAAAGTTTCACTGCCGTTGAGCTGCACCGATTCCGCCAGAGTGACATTCAAGTGAATTTTCGCGGTGGGCGCGGCGGTTTTGTCGGGGGACGGCTCTTCCAGTTTTTCTCCGGCGGCAACCAGCGCCTGCTCCGCTTTGGCAATGCCATTCAAGTAGCCCTGCGCCACGCGGGAGTTGGGATCCATGTGCTGTACTGCCGATTTCCAATAGCGGATCGCCGCGCGATAATCCCCCTGATTTTTTGCGTCTATCCCCGCGAGCCCAAGCATTTCAGGCATCATGGGAGCGAGTTGCAAGGCTTTGTGGGTGTATTCGCGCACCTCTGGGGTAACTATATTGCCGGCGCGATAAAACATCGCCTGCGCCAGATTGGCGATGATGCGAGGCGACTCGGGGAATTGCGCCAGTACCTTGCGATACGCCTCCACTGCCTGATCATAGTCCTGCAGGGTCATGGCGGTCTGTGCGAGCAGATTCGTCAACTGCATGTTGTCCGGAGTCTGGGCGAGGCGCGCCTGCACCATCACCACCAGCTCGCGCAATTTTTTGTCGTACTCCTCCTGCGTTTCGACCTTCGGCAGGGTCTCGAGCACCTGGTAAATATCCCAGTCTTTTTTCGCACCCCACTGGGTATAGAGCAACAGGCTGAGGAGCGGCGCGGCCACCGCAAGGGCCAATACGATTTTTTTACCCCCGCTGCGGCTATCCGTTGCGTTTTCCGCCGCGCCTTCCAAAACAAGGGTCTTCTGCAACTCGAGCTTCAGCTCCTCGAGTTGTTTTGCGTCCATCTCGCCGCGGGCGACGGACTTTTCAAGATCGGCCAGGTGTTCCCGGTACAACTCCACTTGCGTTTCATCGCGTACGGATTTTGCGGCGCCGGCGGAAGTGCGGCTGAAGGAAGCGCGAAGCAGCGGCCAAACCACAAAAACGATCGCCGCCGCGCTGAACAATAGAATGATTTGCCAAAACGCCATGAAAAAAATTAACCCCTAGTTTTTCGATCTCTGCACACCGTTTTTTTCCACATCGAGCATGGCGGCCAACTGCCGCTGCTCTTCTTCACTGAGTTCGGCCCCGGTTGCCAGGCGGCGACGGCGCACGACTATCCAGGCAACGGTACTAGCCCCGATCAGTAAAAACACCACCGGACCGACCCACAGGGCGATCGTGTTTGCCTGCAACGGTGGTCGGTAAAGGACGAAGTCGCCATAACGGGACACCATGAAGTCAATGATTTCTTCATCGGTTTTGCCTTCGGTGACCATTTTGTACAATTCTCGGCGCAAATCGACCGCGATCTGCGAATTGGTTCCCGCCAAATTTTGGTTTTTGCACTTCGGGCAGCGCAGCTCGTCGAGAAACTTGTGATAGCGCTCGCGCTCGTCGTCGGAAGAAAATTCATAAACATCCACCGCCGCGATCGCCGCCTGCGACGCAAACAGCACAAAGCATAGAATCTGGAATAATTTCAACACTCTGCCACCCTCCAGCCCACCGTGGATAAGCGGCGGATTATAGCAGCGGGACAAATGGGGAAACCAACGGAAATTATTTTCAGGGCCGCTCTTGACGCCAGGGTCAATTTCATTACAATACGCCGCTCGCTCGGGTGGTTAGCTCAGTTGGGAGAGCGACGGCCTTACAAGCCGTAGGTCACAGGTTCGATCCCTGTACCACCCACCANNGCGGACCGGTAGTTCAGTCGGTTAGAATGCCGGCCTGTCACGCCGGAGGTCGCGGGTTCGAGCCCCGTCCGGTCCGCCATCTCGCAAATAAAAAAGCCCCGCTAGCGGGGCTTTTTTATTGTCTGTAATTGTACCGTCCTTCGTTTGCAATTGTGCCGCCCCTCGGGGCGGCGGCAGCTTTCTACTCTAGCGCTTGCCCGCTCCGGGCATCAACTCGGCGGAATAAATTGGCACCGACCGCTGATAGGCCAACTCCCGCACGGGGTCAAAGTAGGCGCGCATGAAATGGCGCATACGCGGCTGTATTTCGGTGCGAAAACGGGTTCCGCTGAACACACCATAGTGGCCGACACCCGGCTGGATGTAGTCCACCTTGTTCGCCTCCGGAATGCCGGAACAAAGTCCGTGCGCGGCCTGGGTCTGGCCTATGCCGGAAATATCATCTTTTTCCCCCTCCACCGTCATGAGTGCGACTTGCGTGATTTTTTGCGGCTGCACGCGATGTCCGTAGTGATAAAACTCGCCGCGCGGCAGCTTGAACTCCTGGAACACATCGCGAATGGTTTGCAGGTAGAACTCCTCCGTCAAATCCATCACCGCTAGGTACTCGTCGTAAAACTCGCGATGCTTTTGCACACTGTCGCAGTCGCCTTGAATCAAATGCTCGAAGTACTCTTTATGGGCGAGAAAATGGCGGTCGCGATTCATGCTGATGAAGCCTCCGAGCTGCAGGAATCCTGGATAAACTCGGCGCAGAAAACCCTTATTGGGCCAGGGGACTGAATAGACCACGTTGTCCTTGAACCAGCCGTAGGAGCGCTCTAGGGCGACTCGATTGGGAACGGTCGGCGACTCGCGCGGATCGATCGGCGAACCCATGTAGGTCATAGTGGCGGGAAGGTTCGGGTCCTCATTCGCCGACATGAGCGCAATCGCGGCCAACACGGGCGGACCGGGTTGGCAGATGCCGACGACGTGAGCCTGAGGCCCCACCACTCGAATCATCTCCGCGACGTAGTCGATGTAATCGTTCAGATCGAATCGCCCGTCGGCGATGGGCACTTCCCGGGCGTCAATCCAACAGGTAACAAACACCTCGTGATCCGGCAAAAATGCTTCGACCGTGCGCCGCAACAGGGTCGCATAGTGACCCGACATAGGGGCCACCAACAGAACCCGCGGATCGGCACGCTCCGTCGAGCGGGCGAGGGATAGGTCGTGCCGATCGCGGTGAAAATGCATCAGCTCACAAAAAGGCTTGCGCCATACCACTTGCGGCGTGACCGAGACGGGATAACCATTGATCACGGTTTTATGGAGCTCCCACTCGGGTTTAGCGTAGCGGCGGGTCAAGGATTCAAAAAGATCGCATGCCGCCACGACCGACCGCCCTGTCCAAGTGTAAGCCAAGGGATTAAATGGGGATTGGTACAGACGTTTCTGATACTCGGCCATTTGCCGCCAAGGCGCTACGGCGGCATGGCTGAGTTCATAAGCGTGGTACAGCATAGGGGATCTCCTAAACTTTCGAGCGCATACAGCGAAGGTGCACGACTTGTACGAAGCTTAGACGATCATAACACAGCCATGCTGCAGTGCAGCTAAAACGCACCTCGAAAAACGTGCGTTTTAACTGACAGCGCAGTTTAAGAATAGTCGCGATCCGCTAGGAATAGTCGCGATCCGCCAACCAACGCCGGGTCAGATTACCGTAGGCGTCTATGCGTCGATCGCGCAAATACGGCCAGATGCGCCTGACCCGCTCCGAACGATCAAGATCGATCTCCGCACAAAACGCCCCTTCACTTTCGGCGTCGGCCATCAAAAGAAATTCGCCTTGCGGTCCAGCGATGAAGCTTGTACCCCAGAATTCGATGCCGTCGCCCGAGCCGCCGGGTGTCAATTCAAAACCCGTGCGGTTGGCAACCAGCACCGGAATACCATTGGCCACCGCATGCGCGCGCTGGATGGTCACCCAGGCGTCGCGCTGACGATTTTGCTCGTCCGCATCGTCCTCGGGATTCCAGCCGATGGCGGTGGGGTAAATCAGCATATCGGCACCCGCCAGCGCCATCAGCCGCGCCGCTTCCGGGTACCACTGATCCCAACAGACGAGCACGCCGAGCTTGCCGAAGCGGGTGTTTACCGGTTGGAAACCGTTGAGTACGCCGTCCGCATCGCCGGGCGTGAAATAGAATTTCTCATAAAAACCCGGATCGTCGGGAATATGCATTTTTCGAAACACACCGACACGGCCTTTTTCGCCATCGAGCACTTGCGCCGTATTGTGGTAAAGCCCCGTTGCGCGCTTCTCGAATTGCGAGAGCACCAGGACAATATCAAGCGATTCGGCGAGTTCGGCGCAGCGCTGGAAGGTGTAGCCGTCCAGCGGCTCGGCCAGATCAAAACAGCCGGTGTCTTCGATTTGGCAAAAATATTGGGTCGCGTGCAATTCCTGCAGCACTACGAGTTCCGCGCCCTGCTCCACCGCCTCGCGCACGAGTGCTTCGGTGCGGTCGAGATTCTGCTCTTTGTTATTGGTGTCCACTGCCTGTTGAATCACAGCGGCGGTTACGGATCGCGTCATAAGTCACCTGTCTCTTGATCAATGGGATCAATGGGATCAATGAATGGCATCGATAAATTGTGCCGTTTCAAGCCAAACGGGCAACCTGCATGGTGGCACAATGCAGGCTGCCGTGTTGCTCCAATAGTGCCTCGCAACGCACCGGGATAATGCGGTGGCGAGGAAAGGCCGCCGCCAAAACCGCCAGGGCGATTGCGTCATCCCTCAGACCATAAATTGGGGCAAATACACAGTCGTTGACGATTAAAAAATTCGCGTAAGTGCACGGCAACGGCCGGCCATCCAACAGACTGCGGTACTCGGGACTCGGCAGTGCGAGTAGGCGCCACCCATTGCTCGCAGCGAGGGCCTGGAGCTGCCGGTGCAGACTGTCCAAAATCGGCGCGTCCAGGTGGGCCGGGTTGGGCCCGGAATAAACGACGGTGGTGGCATCCGCAAAACGTGCGATCGTATCTATATGGCCGTCGGTGTCATCGCCGCTGAGACATATGCCCTCAAGCCAGGCGAACTTTTCCTGGCCGAGCACCTCGGTGAAAAAAGCTTCGATGCGCGCGCGGTCCCAGCCGGGATTGCGCAGTTCATCCACTATGCAATCCGCATTGAGCAGAAGGATTTCGCCGTTGGTCTCCAACCCGCCGCCTTCACACACAAACGGGTATTTCACCACAGGCACGCCCAACTGCGGCCTGAGCGTTTCCGGGATGCGATTGTCCTGGATCGCGGCGTATTTGCCGCCCCACCCGTTGAAAGTAAAAGACAGGTAACCCGCCTCGGTGGAGAGCGGACCGTAGTCGCGAATCCAGGTATCGTCGTAACAAGTTTCGGTGAGCAGGGTCACCCGCGAGCGGTCGATCGGCCGCTCGCCCATTTGGGCGGTGAACGCCTTGTGATCGAGCGACGGGTGCAGCAGCAACCAAACCTGAGTGGTGCCGCTCAGGGCCGTCAGCAGGTCCCAGTAACAAGACGTAATTGCGGAATAATTCGCCTCCCAATCGCCATGCGGATAAGGCCAGGCGAGCAGGACCGCGCGAACGGGGGTCCATTCGGGCAGGAAGCGGCCGAGTTTATTCATAGATGCGCACCATCGACGAGCCAACGAAAAAAGAGCCGGCAGTATACTGATCCGGGGGGCACAAGGACATTGCAGGAGGATGATGGTTCAGGGAAGCGAAACAAAAATTCTGTTAGCTCAGCGAAAAAACGGCCGCGCCTCGTCGATGTGCTGCAAACGCGCGCCCGGCGGCTCCGCCGGCCCAAGTCCCAGCCACAAGATACCGTCGCGGTAGCGGATGAGATCCTGCGCCGCGAGTGTCGACCTGTCCGCCCGGTCCTCCGTTTCCGTAAAATCGATGGCGAAAACGGTGGTGCCTCCGCTTGTCGCCAAAGGCGGGCCGAGCACAAAGCGGTATTTGCTCTGCCACCGGCCGCGTTCGAGGCGGCAGTCCGCATCGCTATATTCGGTGGTCGAAAATGCAAAGTGGGTGAAGGAGACCACCAACCGAGTTTCCTCGTAACCGACGCCGCCCGCGGGGGCTATCGGCCGGCAGTCACCTCGCCAACGGCCTTGGATCTGCTGCAAAGTGCCAAGAATTTCGTCGGTGTCGCGGCGCTCCGATGCGAGTGCAAGCGAGGCAAAAAGCAGGCTCCCCGTCAGCACGCCGATTGGCCGTAAAAACCTGTGCTGCAAGCGGCTATTCTGCGAAGAAAATCGGTGCCATGGTGGAAGTCCAAACCTGTTCGTTGACCACCCCTACCAATTTGTAACGGATGATCCCTTCGGCATCGACTATAAAGGTCTCAGGGGCGCCGTAGACGCCGAGCGCCATGATCAAGGTGCCCTCTTCGTCGACAATATTAGCCGCGTAGGGGTTGCCGGTTTCCTGCAGCAACTTGCGCGCTTTTTCGCTTTCATCTTTGTAGTTAATGCCATAAATGGGTACGCCCATTTCGGCGAGCTTCAGCAAATAGGGATGCTCGTATTTACACGAGGGACACCAGGTCGCCCACACGTTCAACAAATAGGGCTTGCCCTTCATGGTAGCCGGTGTGATTTTATTTTCCGGGTTCTCCAAATCGGGCAAGGCAAACTCGGGTACCGGCTTGCCGATCAGCACCGACGGAAGCTCATTGGGATCAAGGCTCAGCCCCACGTATAACAAGCCGGCCATTACGGCAAACACCACAAAAGGGATAAAAAGTTGAAATCGCTTCATAGTTCACTGCTGCTGACTACTGGTTGATATTGCACGGTCCGTCAAGTCGTCGCCGATACGCCCGCGCGCACTTCGCGTTCGGCCAATATACGTTTCATGCGATAGCGTTTATCCAGCACCGTCAAACCGCCGCCCAATCCCATCAACAGAGCACCCAACCAAATCCAGCGCACCAGGGGATAATGGTGGATACGCATCGACCAGGCCCGGTTGTCCAGCCGATCGCCGAGGGCGACAAAGAGGTCGCGAGTAAATCCCGCGTCTATGCCGGCTTCGGTCATGACGTTGCCGCGATCGGACAAATAGAGACGTTTTTCGGGAAACAGTGTCACCACTGTCTCGCCGTTGCGAGTCACCACCACTTCGCCCACCTGAGCATCGTAGTTGCTGCCGCGTTTGGAAATCACGTCCACCAGTTCAAATTCATAACCGCCGATAGTTTGCGGCTCACCGAATACCACGCGGACATCCTGCTGATCGCTGTTCAGGGTATTCACGGTGGCGCCGATCAATGTAGTGGCAAAGCCCAGGTG
>DJFO01000187.1:2867-3202 GCA_002432555.1 Marinagarivorans sp. UBA5870 | reverse complement strand
AATAGCAATGAGGGGTACCGTCAATAGAACCGCGGCGCCGTGGATACGCATAACAAACTCCAACGAAAATAGGGTCGGAGAGACGATGTGGCTACGTAGCTTAACAACCCGTAAATGTGTGCCGGTTCTGCACAGATCAAAGCCGCACTAGCCGTGATGGGCGGTTGCTTGAGCCACCACCTCAACTGTGGCCGTCACGCAACACCATGCCGCCAGCGGCACAGCCCGTCCCGGCTTATCGCGCATGTTGGCGCTATATACATGGTGCATCCAGACATCACACACCGCCCAGCCGATCAACCTTCCAATAGAAGGAGACCCCATGCCCACGCGCA
>DJFO01000187.1:0-2796 GCA_002432555.1 Marinagarivorans sp. UBA5870 | reverse complement strand
TCACCGACGCGGGCTCGCTCGTGGCGGCCAATGACAATTGTAAGAAGGAGGATGCCGCTTGACGAGAAGCACCGAAGAACACCGCAACGCAATCGAGGCTTGGAGGGCAACAGCACCTACGGACGACATCGAGCTGTGGGAAAAGCCGAAGAAAGCCAAAGGGGAGAAGTCTCGCCGACACCGCGGCTTGGCTGAACTCAGCGCTTTATTGGAATTCTACCGGCGGCCGGTCGGAGTTGCTGAGGGCGTCCCGTCGGAAGAGCTGCCGACGGTCAAGTCGAATTGGCGCTTGTCACCTGCGAACGATAACAAAGTGCAGGAAGAGGGGTGCGGGAGAGAGAAGGCGTTTGAGTACATCCCATCGCTCGCAATGATCGAGAGATCGCTGAAGGATGTGGATGTGTTTGAGAGGCCCGAGCCGGTAATGCTTTCGGACGGCCACCAGATGCCACTCTGGAATAGCGCAGCACACCGCGAGGTTCACGCCAACCCAGTGGCCGGGGACATAGAATACGGATACCACATCGACGATCGTGGTAAGCGACATAAGACAATTGTCCGTATCGGAAGGTTACGTTTCAGCAATGGCAATCAAACCGAGAAGGGCCTCAAACTTGTTATGGGTGAGGTTGTCGAAGCAGAGATTGCAATGCCTGTCGGGGCGATGCTGGGTTGTCGGGAAAAAGCCACACGAGACAAAGGCTCGGTTGCGGATCCAGTCGAGGTTGCTCTCTCCAACCACTATTTTGCCGGGAGGCCTACAGAGAACATGCCGGGCGGATTGTTCCAGGCGAAGAAGCCGCGCCGCGTCAAAAGAAAAGCGGGACCGGAGGAGCGGCGCAATATTACCAAAGCTGAAGCTCGCCAGATGCTGGCGGATGCTATCGCCAATACGCCTGTCCTGCCTGAAGTAAAGAGATGCCCAACGGGTTTTCCCGCAGGGCCAACGCAACTAGCTCAACTGTGGCCGGGTCTCGTGAAGGTGGCTACCGGTGACAGCGGAAGTCAGGGATGGGAAGATGTCTACTCGGAACGTGCCGAAGCCGAAGAGTTTGCTAAATGGCTCCAGGGAATGAAAGACGAGCACGTCCAGACGCTGACGCAGGCCATGTCAGCAAGAAGCCTCCAAGAACTGGGTGAGTCACGAGGGTATTCTGGGAAATATGCAATCGCGGCTGGGCGCCGTTTGCTCGTCGCGGCCAACGACAATTTTCAGGAAGCGAAAAAAATCGCATCAACTGCCTGACTTTATGCACTGAATATACCCCTTTAGTATGAAGGGGTGGAAACTCCGACGGGCGCGTTTTGCGCCCGTTTTCATTTTGAGGCGCTGCCGATCCGCGGACGTTCAAACTCGCGAAGATCGCCGGGACAGCCTCAAATCCATTGCGGTGGCTACTTGAAATCGTGGGCGTCATCGACCAAATAGAGGCCATCCCACCACCACAACAACGAACGCCCGGCGCGATTTGCGACCCGCGCTGGCGTGTGCGACGGTTGAGCGGTTGGACGGCCGTCCCGCTCCCGTCGCTTTAATTCAGCTTGCCTTGGCGCGTTCTACTCCTCGTCGCTGCCAGGCAACGTGCGGCTGGCTCCCCGAAAGGGTTGAGCCGGCCGCTTTCGTTACTATGTACGTTGCAAGTGTTTGACTTCTGCGTGTCATTAGTGAGTTCGCGTCGCATTGCGACTAGCAATGGCAATTTGGCGCTTTAAATATTTGTTAGCACGTTTCGTATTGACTTCCACGTATGCGTTTTGCATATATCGCTTACTCCGTCGCGACCGATTAGATACTTTTAGGTTGCGCCGGCATACAAAGGGCTCCTGCGGGAGCCCTTGCTAGTTTTTGGGGTTGGGGGAATCCTTGGAGCGCTCTGCTGTTTTCGTTGATGCGGGCTATTTGTTTGCCCAAGGTAGCACGGCGTTAATTGGTAACAAAGTCGCCAGGGCGACGCTTTCACTCTCTGCTCGGTCTGTCATTGAGGAATTGAAATCCTTCGGTGCCGCGAAGGCACCTCATGCGTCGTTGCTACGCATTTACTGGTACGACGGCATTAGGCCCGGCGCCGTAATGAGCGCAGATCAAACTGCGATTGCTGACATGGACGACATAAAGTTGCGCCTTGGATTCATTAACGGCCAAGGCCAGCAGAAGGGCGTCGACTCACTGATAGTGACCGATTTGATTGAATTGGCACGCCAGCGCGCAATATCTGAGGCCGTCCTTCTGTCGGGCGACGAGGATGTTCGTATTGGGGTCCAGATCGCGCAGAACTTTGGTGTGAGAGTACATCTTCTTGGCATTCACCCCGCCCGAGGTTCCCAATCACCGACACTTCGCCAGGAAGCGGACACGACATCAGAATGGGACAAACTAACGATCGAGAAATTCCTGTCTCTACGTGCTGGCCACAACGTTCAACCGGAAGCCGCTGGTAATATACCAGCTGCGCCTGCTCGCGAAGAAGAGCCTGCTCTGGTTTCTGCATATACCGAAGATGAACAGATCGTGGTGGCAGTTGCACAGTCTTTTGTGGCGGACCTACTCGAGGCGGATCTTCAAGCGATTGAGATTTTCTGGAAAGACAATCGCGGCGTCCCTCAAGAGTTCGACAGAAGGTTGCTTGCTCAGACAGCGGAGAAGATTGGGCGGCGATTGGCTAAGGATGAGATGAGACTACTTCGGTCTCAGTTCCGTGAGGAAGTGGTCGCACGTCGCCGGTAGCATTTAACGAGATGTTGCTGGTCTAAATACAGCGGCGCTGCACCAATCATGGTGATGCATGGCACGTAGTG
>DJFO01000124.1:4144-5767 GCA_002432555.1 Marinagarivorans sp. UBA5870 | reverse complement strand
CCCGCGCAGGCGGGAACCCAGGGAGCTGGGACACCGCTTGGATCCCCGTGCGAGGGGCCGACGAGAGGAGAGTGGGCGGCCACCTGATTTTTTAACCAGTCATCAACGGCCATGGTTCTGTCTCGGCGGACTGGATGCGGGTGGGATTTCGCCCGTGAGATGCAACTACCGATGAAAACGGTTACAGCGATACGCTTGCTGTTTTTCTCGGGGTTTTCTGCGAAAAAAGCGCACGCAAAATGTTAAAAAAACGTATTTGTGAAGCAGTACTGCATCCGCTGGACGCCTCGGTTATATCCTTCTCCCGCCAGACGTCGCACCTGTTTTTGCGCGGCGAGTTTCCCTCCCGGCCACAGCGGTACTGGATCGATAAACGGTACTCGATAATAAAGGAACCACGCCATGCCTGAGATCAAAGGTTATCTTCGCCTGTGCGCCGCCTGGCTCGCCGCGGCCCTCTTTGCGACCAATGCATTCGCGACCAATGCATTCGCTGAAAACGCCGCCCAGTGTAATCAAAAGCTGTATCACACCCTCTACAACCGGGCGGCCACTGCTGCGGAACTCGGCGCGCAGGATCCGCTGGCCCAGGTGGATGCCATGCTGGTCAGCGCGGAATTCCGCGAGGTTTTTGCCCGTTACGTCAACGCCCATATGAATTGGGGACCGGCGGACAACCAGGATGAGAACCCGGTTTATTTGATGGTGAGGAACTACATCCTCGCGCGCGATCGACCCTGGCACGAGCTGTTTACGGCCAAGATCGATGTGGTTGGCCAGAATATCAACCCCAAGCCGGACGCCGTCGGTTATTTCGAAAACCGTTTTTGGAAAAAACGCTACGCCGGCAACGAGGAAGAGGGCTTCAAGCTGCGCACAGCGTATTTAATTCTCAACAATGTCATAGGTCTCAAGCTCGATGCGCTGACGGTCACCAGCAACGGCGGGAGCAGCCGCGCCGACCGCGCCNNCCAATCCCGACAATGTCTGCGTTTCCTGCCACTTCAATCTGCCATTCGCGCTGGACAAAGTCGCCACCATTCTCGACCGCGTGGACCGCCAGGCGAGCGATGCGCAGAACACCCTGTATAAACCGCCGCTGGGGCCCTTTCCCCAGACAATTTACGGCGAGCCGGTAGCCAACCTCGATCAGTTGGTGAATATGCTCGTGACCCGCGAGGAGTTTTTTACCAACTCCTGCCACTTAGCATTTCAATTTGTCTTCGGCCGTTCCGAGACGGCTTTTGAATCGGAGCTGTTTGGCCAGTGTATCGAGCAATTTAAAACCAGCGGTAAAATGACCGGAGCCATCAAGGGTTTTGTGGTTTCGGATTTATTTTGCCAATAAGCGTCGGCCAACCCTTCGGAGTTCTGTCAATGAACCGCAAAACATCCATCAAGCTGCCGCTTTTGTCGCTGGTTTTTCTCTTACTGCTGGCGAGCTGCGGCGGCTCGGATTCCAGCAGTTCCAGTNNTAGTTCTAGTTCTAGTTCTAGTTCGAGCTCCAGCTCGAGCAATTCGAGTTCGAGCAGTTCCAGTTCGAGTTCCAGCTCAAGTAATTCAAGTTCCAGCACTTCGAGCTCCAGCAGTTCAAGCTCCAGCAGCAGTTCCTCGAGTGGCGGA
>DJFO01000124.1:2654-4071 GCA_002432555.1 Marinagarivorans sp. UBA5870 | reverse complement strand
GCACGGACACGCTCGCAGGCCTCACGGCTTATATCGACGAATTTATGCCGATGGGCATAGGCCAGCCCGGCGACTGTGTTGGTGCTTGCGCCCTTAATGTCGCCGCCTATATTCGCAACGGCTTTTCCACGGCGACGGCGCAGTTACTGACCGAAGCTCAGCAGAAAGCGCAAGTGGATGCGGGGCAGGGTTATTACACCTCTAAGAGCTGCGTCATTTGCCACGGCAACGACGGACAGAAATCCGTCGGCGGAGGTAAGAGTCTCTTGCAATGCAGTGTGTGTGACAGCTGGGACATGCTGCGCGACTATATCGATGACTTTATGCCGCTGGACAACGGCGCCGGCTTCGGCCCGCAAAGCTGCGATATGGAGTGCGCCGCGCGCACCGCCGACTGGATCTGGGTGGTGGTCAACGGCGGGCGCCTGACCACGGATGGCGGTGTGCCGGCGGACCAGACGGTGGATCGCACGGGCTTTAACACCCTGCGGGTCAAATCCTTCGCCTCCATCAGCGCGGAGTTTCAGCGAGTCTTCGGCGCTGTGCCGGCGGGTCTCATTGCCGCCAAAACCGCCTTCCGCGAAACGCCTAAATATTGGTACGAAGAGCAGTCGCTCGGCGCAGTGACGCTGAACGTGCTTGCCAACGCGGCGGTGGAATCCTGCTCCGACGAAACTATGCCACCTTTCAACGCCGCCGCCATACGCACCAAATGCGGCGAATGGGCCGAACGCATGTGGCTGCGCCCCGCGACGGCGGACGAATTGGACTCCTGCGTCGAGGTGGCGACCGTGACCACTGCCGATTTACCGACGGCGGATAAACGCCTGGTTTTTGCCTGTGCGTCCATGATGTTGTCCATGCCCACCCTGACTTTTTGATGGAGAAATTGCCATGTTAAATCGACGACGATTCATCCAGGGAGTAGGGGCGGCGGGGGCGGCCAGCATGCTCGGGCTGCCGCAGGTGAGCCGCGCCGCCGAGGTGGGTGGCAGACGCAGTTCGATCCTGCTGGTGATGATGAACGGTGGTTACGCCCCGTTTCAGACGTCCGCCCTCTCGTTTATCAATAATACGCCGCAGCAGATGAGCTTCGGCTGCACCTCCGCCAACATCACGGTGCTCGACGAGATTTCTTACGATACGGGCACCTGGGGTCGCCTGCCGCAAAAAGCGCTCGACNNCTGCCCCAGGCGCTCGCGTCGGCCATGGGCGGTAGCGCCGCGATCAAAGCGGCCAAAGTGGGCGACGTGACGGGCGCGCCGAGTGGGACCGTGGGCGGCGTCTCCCTGGAGTCCGTCAGTGACATGGGCTCGGCGCTGGAGACCCTCACCGGCAAAGGCCAGATCATCACACCCGAAGAGCGGCCGATCATGGGGCGCGTGGTGGAAGAGACCTTCAATCGCTTCGAGGCCAT
>DJFO01000124.1:0-2635 GCA_002432555.1 Marinagarivorans sp. UBA5870 | reverse complement strand
GCCGAAGAAGTCGACCAGGCGGAGATCCGCACGGCCTACGGCTCGGTGGTGGACCATGGGCTCGCCAATAAATTGGGCATCTGCGAGGCGCTTATGCGCAGCGGCGTCAACGTGGTCTGCGTCGGCGAAGGCGGCGGCACTTATTGGGACACCCACGATGACAACAACGGCTCTGTGAGCCGCACCTATTTCGGCAAGATGGTTCCCGGTTTGGCCAAATTCTGCGAGCGCATGCTCGGCCGCAGCGATATGAATGTGTCGATTGTCTTCGTGTCCGAGCACTCGCGCATTCCGCTGATCAACAACCACGGTCCCCACATCAGCACTATAGTGATCAGCGATAACGTGATCGGCGGTAAATCCACGGGCGTGACCGACAACGGCGGTCTGGTATTGGACGCGGAGAAGAAGAAAATCAATTTCTGGAAGGCCGCCATCGGCGAACTCGCCGGCCTGGCGGGACCTGCCAACCCCTTTGGCAGCGCGCAAATACATCGACGAATTATGCGGACGCCGGTGGCGTAGGGCCCTCCGCGGGCCGCCCTCCGCGNNGGCCGCCCTCCGCGGGCCGCCCTCTCCCCATCCCTCTCCCGCGCGCGGGAGAGGGGGCGCAGGTTTCGAATTTGAGGTTTACGCATGGCCCTGCCGCTCGCGAGCGGAGGAGATTTGCTGATCGATAGCGAATTCCGTTTGTGGCACTTTCTTCTCCCCTCTCCCGCGCGCGGGAGAGGGGTAAGGGGAGAGGGCGGGCCGCGCAGGGGAAATGGAGAGCGTGATACGACGCCCGCTATTTCTCCCAAGCCTCTGCCGCCGCCTGATCACTCTCCTTAGCCGCCACCCAGTGCTCACCCTCACGTTTCCAGAAAGGTGCTTGGGTTTTCAGAAAATCCATCAGATATTCGCAGGCGGCAAACGCCGGTTGGCGGTGGGCGGCGCTGACGCCGACGAAAACAATTTGGTCACCGGGCCGTAAATGGCCGATCCGGTGCACGATGATGGCGGCCGTCAGCTCCCAACGCGCCGCCGCCTGATCGATTAAATCGCGCAGGACTTTTTCCGTCATACCCGCGTAGTGTTCCAGCCAGAGGGTTCCCCTCGCAGCCCCGGGTACCCCTTCACCCGAAAATTCCCGTACCCGTCCAACGAAGGTGACCACGGCCCCGGCGTCCACTCCCGTGGCGAGCCGTCCGTATTCGGCACCCTGGTCGAAATCGTCGGTTTGAATGCGGATGTCGATCTGCATAGGCGCACCCCCAGATATTCGCGCAAGTTTAGCATCGAGGTGGGCGGGTTTGCCGCGCCTCAGGGGACTTTGAGAGAAATGTTCGCCTGGCTGACGAGCCCGTTGTTGATCACTTCGAGGAAGCCGTCCGGCTTATAAGCCGCTGCAAATGTCTCGCCTTCCAGGTGGCTGAAGAGGACGCTCGACAATACATAGCGCGCCGCCGGGTCGACCAGTTCGGGATTATAGGCAATCTGGTATGGAATCGGCTGGTTCAACATATTGTTGAGACAGGTGGTGGCCACTAATTCCGTCTGGCCCTCGGTATCGATTTTCAGCAGGCTGATATGCAGCAGGTCGGCGCGGGTCAAATTCACCGGCCGGGTAAAGCTGACCCGCCCGGCGACCGAACCGCTCTCTTCGGCTTCTACGCACGTCCACATTTCGCCGAAGGAATCGGTAAAGGCCACCGGCTCCGGTGCCGGTGTTTCCACCACGCCGCCCTTATTTTTGCTGCTTTTGCAGGCGCTGCACACGGCGATCGCCGCGATCAATAGGGCCCACGCGGGCGCGCGATCCAGAAACACCATCCTGTTTACCTCAACGGACTTATTACCTGAAAAAGCTCATTACCTGAAAAAGCTCATTGCCTGAAAAAGCTCATTAGCTGCAAAAGCTCATTACTCGCAAAAGCTCATTACGTGAAGCGACTCGTTATCGGAAGCGATTCACTACCTGACCGATTCGCTANNCTGGTTCACCGCGCAGCGAAGTTGGTCACTACTCAGCAATTCCCAGGCGCCGCCACGGCGGCAGAGGTGGTCGCGCAGCGCCGCCACTGATGCGAGATCCGGCGTCCAAGGCAGGCTGAGTTCCCGGCAATTGACCTGCTCGGCGAGAGAAGCGAAAAACAAAATTTCGAGATTTTTTGTCATGGCGCCGGTGCATCTTTTTGCCAGGTACCGGAGCGCCCGCCGGATTTTAGCAGCAGCCGGGTAGGGCCGATCTCCAGGTTTTTGTCGACCGCTTTGCACATGTCGTAGAGGGTGAGGGCGGCGACGGAAACGGCCGTCAGCGCNNCAGCGCCTCCATTTCCACCCCGGTCTGACCGGCGAGGCTACAGGTCGCCTCGATGCGCACCCGACTGTGCGCGGGCTCCGCCGCGAGCGACACCGCAATCTTGGTCAACAGCAGGGGATGGCAGAGGGGAATAAGATCGCTGCATTTTTTCGCCGCCTGAATGCCGGCGACCCGCGCCACGGCGAACACGTCACCTTTTTTGTGGCCGCCACTTTGGATCAACGCCAGGGTGGCGGGCGCCATGGTGACAAAAGACTCCGCGGTGGCGGTGCGCTGGGTTACCGCCTTGCCGCCCACGTCCACCATATGGGCTTCGCCGGCCTGGTTTAAATG
>DJFO01000293.1 GCA_002432555.1 Marinagarivorans sp. UBA5870 | reverse complement strand
GTCCCAGGTATCGAGGTCTTCCTGCTCCTCTTGCGCTAACTGATCGCGAATTCGGTCAATCAAGTCGCCGAACCAACTATGGGCATGACTGGAGTACGCAATTCCAATGCTCGCGATGAGGAAGGTAAACAAATATCGAAGGCGCGATGTCGCTTTTGAAATGCTCATGGCGAACTCCTTGTTGAAAGATATTGATGAAAATCGTCAAGCGCGGTCCGAGGATCGGAAATGCCGTAAATCACATATTGCTCGTTGATGAGGACCGCGGGAATTTTTGCAATTTGAAATTTCGCCGCGCGGCGGAGGGGTAGGAAAATGCGCTCCCGGTGGACAGCGTATTCCGCGTACGCCGGTGAGCGCACCCAGGCTTCCGCCTTTTTCTGCGCTTCTTCCACGGTGTTGCCGGTAAATCGTCGCGATATTTTGTCCTGCTCTCTCGCGATGGCATTCATGTTGTGCGCGACAATGTTGACGCCGGGAATGTTCGGCAGTGCCAGATCATCGTCCGCAAAGATTTCCAGATGTATCGCGGACTGCACAGTCGTGGCCGCTGAACTCGTCATGCAAACCCATACCATTAGAATTCCGAATATTCTTGGCGCCATACTGACCTCTACGAGCGTGTCTTTTTTGGGAGTTTTGGTGCGAATGCCCAGGGATTAATGCCGAGCTCCTTTGCAACGGCGTTCATCATGTCCTCCTGAACTTGAACCACTTCTCCCGCCAGTGCCTTGTAGACGGAATTGCGGTGATAGCCGCAGGCCTGCGCGAGACCGCCAATTCCACGACCCTGCAATTTACACAGCAACGCAACGCTGTGTTGCAGAGGGACTTTGTGATGTTGCAGGTCGCGGAGAATGTCAGTCATGGATTCAGGTGTCATAAATAATTCGTTTGCGTGTTATGCATTGGCTTGCGGGATTGAAATGGGCATAAAGGTTAAGTCGGGATGACTTATGATGATTTCCTCATTGCACTTCGGCGCTTCTCCGCAATTTCACGGCCGATCATTTCAGCCGCTTCCATTTCCGTGATGTTGAATTTGTGCATGAGTTTTGTGCGCTCCTGACGCTCCTCTTTCTCCGTCATCGCAAGTGCAAAGCACAGCGCCGGCGCGACAATCCGGAATAATCCCTGCACGTTGTCCGACATGATGACGCCTTCCGTATAAGCCCCGGGTTGCTTGCGGGTGCTGAGCATCATTGAGCGCTGATCATCGTTGAGTTCGCGAACACGCTCGATATGCACGAGCTCACCCTTGTCGATTTTCAAGCACATCCACCACTCGAACATCGCGAGCATTTTTTTCGCGTCGTCCTTATAATCTTCCATATTCTGAGTGGCCTGCCAGAGCCAGAGGCCCATGCGACGACCCAATAATTTCGATACCACAACCAGGTATTTCGCGAGCAGTGGATTGGTGGTGATGACGTGGGCTTCATCTGTGAGATTGATCGTGGGACGGCCATCGCGCTGTGTGCGGATCGCCCGGGCGATGATTTGATTGATGATCGCGATATACGCCACGGACAATTTGTCATTGGTGTCGTTGCCACTGGCAAGGTCGGCCATCTCGATGCGGATGTAATCCGCGTCAGGCAATTCTTCTCCAGGGCGATTAAATAATTCCCCGGCAAATCCGTCGGTGAAAAGCTCCATGGCATCTGCCATTTCATTGATGCGGCGTGATGAGTCTGGTTTATCGTTCACCTGCGCCCGCAGGTGACGGATCACGTCTTCTGGAAGCAAATCAACCTTGCCGGCGACCTTGGCTTCGCTCGCTGCGTTGAGGATCGCGTTTTTCAGGATTCCGGAATCCGCCCGGGTCATGCGCTCTTCTTCCTTCTCCTCACCGCCGGTGACCATGAGTCGAGCGATGATCAGCATTTCACCCAAAATATCGCGCTTCACGTTTTCGTCGGCATTCTGACCGGAATCTGCTTCCTCGAGCTCGGCATCGCCAGCGAGTACGTCTTCCACACGGGATGATGACTGAATGACGCGCCCGTGGCGGTCAACGAGATCCAATGCGGGTTTGAACGGGGCAAGTGATGGCGCGAGACCGGGTCGGAATACAATATCCACGACCTTTAATCCACGCGTACGGAAATGCTCGCTGAGCAGCCCAAAGGAATTTCCGGCTTCAACGACGACCCAGCGTGGGAAATACATGGCGGTAATCAGCATCTGCAAAAAGCACAGCGTATTCGACTTGCCAGCGCCTGTAGGGCCGAACAAAAACAAGTGTGCGTTTTTAGCACGGTCGCCTTGCAGCAGCGGGTCGCACATAAACGCCTCACCACCGCGGTTGGAAACCACGATGCAGGGATTGCCGGTGCCCGTGCTGCGGCCGTACACAGGGATCAGGTTGGCTAAATGGTGGGTATAGATGATTCGCTGCCGCAAATTCACCTGGTCTAATTTCGGGTCATAGGCGCACGGTAGAAAACGCACATACCGATCCATCCGAAAGTGGTCGATATCAGGGTCGATCGCGGATAACCCATTTTTTGACAGGAGTGTGTCTGTGAGCAGCAACGCATCGTCCATTTCATCGTCGCTCGATGCCCGTAGCGCGATTGCCATGCTGTAGGAATATAGTTTGTTTCCGCGGGCGATTTGGCGCCTCGCGTGGTTGATCTCGTCGCGTGCCATTTCCGCTTCAGTCGATGCGCCCTTTGCGTTTTTCTCCAGTCGGTCGATATGGCGTTTAATTTCCGTCTGGGGCTTCACAACGTAGGTCACCGTGACGATGGATCCCGGTGGCAGCTCGTCGATAAAGCACTGGGTGCGGGCATTGGGACCGGACATTTCGTCGCGGCTTTCATAGCGCTCCGCGGAGAGCTGACCGACTTCCGGAACCCGTAGCAGCCGCTCGACGGAAACGATCGTGTGCGGCATGCCGTCAAAATACCAATACTGATTTTTTTCATCCCGGCGAACATCGCGGCTGACGCAATCCGCAGCCAGATCCCACTCGGCCGTGCGATGTTCTGGTTTCGGGTACGGATTGGTTTTCAGCCAGGTATCGCGATCACCGTTGGCGAGCTTCGGTTTGGGATTCATCCATCGGAACAGCCACGCCCAGATATCATCACCACCCAATCGTCTGCCTTGGAGACCGACAGATCGCATCATTTCAGCTACCCGGGTGCATTGCGATTCCAATTCGATCTCGCGGGATTGGTTCCGGCGGCGTTTGGTGAGATCTTCCTGCCTCCGATAGAACACCATATAGCACTGCCGTTTCGAGCCGCCCCAGGGACGGCCATTCAGTTGATCGATGAACAGACCACCATCACGAGCAAGATCATTCACATGTTCCCGATAGACATCATTGATGAAGTACTTTGTGTAGGGATGGAGATCCGCTCCGCGACGTGTTTGCACGTTCACCGCGTGCGCCAGCATCTGCTCCGGCAGTTGACGGAAAATGCTCTCGTCACACCAGGAAAAGAACTGGATGATCCACGGAGAGACAGAATGCTCTTCAAAGGCGTCCGCAATAAACCGTGCGATGTTGTTGCGGATGGAAAGGATCTGATCTTCCGACCGGGCTTCGGTCGGGATCGGTGTGATGTCGAAAACCGCCGCAAGGCTTTTGCCATCATCAAGCAGGATTTTGTTGTCATCGACAATATCGAGCCAGGGCAGATATTTCGCTGCACCTGGCATTTTCTTGTAGCCCTTGCGGAGCTCCGCCGTCGTCGCAGGTTTATCGGCCTCCAGCGGTGAGCCTTTGAAAAAAAAATCCTGTAGCAATGCTCCAAAATTCATCGTTTGATACCTCTCTGCAGAGCGCCACGATTGATGTGTTCGCGTTGTTTCTTCCGCATTTCGTCCTCAATGCGCAATTGCGTCTGACGCTCCTGATCCGCCATCGCACGGGAGACCAGTTCATTGCGACGGATGGTATCCACCGTTTCCCCTGGCAGTGCATAATGGTCGCGCTCATACATCGGGAAACGCGTCATGTATGCAGGAATTGGAGCGCCCGTCGTTCCCACCGCGTGCGGGCGGACAAACATATACAGCTCCGGATTTGGCAGTTTTGGGAACAGGTGCTGCAGCTGCTCTGGTTGAGGTGGAAATCCGGTCGTGCTGCTGGCAGCCGCACTGCGCAGTTCCAGCGATTCCTGATCGCGCAATTGCAATTCCCGTTTGCGCAGCTGGAGATCCTGCGCCGAATTTGCGCCGGAATACTGGGCGTAAAGGCTCGCAATGTCATGATTGCTTTTTGGCATGACCTTTTTGACGGAGGAAGAACAGCCGGTCATCAGCGCGGCCGCAGCCATCGCCGCGATCCAGCGTTGCTTATCAATCGAGAGTGGTATTCGCATGGGCGTCTCCTTGGTCACTCGGTGAATAGGCGATTTTGCGAGCGCTGGAGTGGTAGTCCACGTGTAGGTCTGTTGTGATATGGAGCGTAACTGCCAGACCCGGTGGCGCAACGACGGCATCGAAGGTGTCGCGATTGCGACGCAGATAAAATTCCGTGACGTCGTCAAGGCTCTTGCCAAGACTTTTGTTGGCCGCAAATTTCATGGCGTCGCCTGTGAGTCGGGCGGTCCCATCACCGGACGCATTCGATGTTCGGGTG
>DJFO01000409.1:204-3041 GCA_002432555.1 Marinagarivorans sp. UBA5870 | reverse complement strand
TCTCTTGCCCCCAGCCGGTAATCCATCAGACACAGTGCGTGACGGTTCTCGCGAAAATAGCGTTCGCCCTGCTCATAGGTGGAGGCCCAATCCAGGCGATAGGGACCGCGGCTGATGTCGTCGAGCAGGGACTTGACGATGAGATAATCGTCTTCGTCATCGTCGACAATTAATAATTGAACGCCTTGCATAAGCAAAATAACTGATCGGAAACGGGGTTGGCCTGCTTATTACTTGGCATGTTACACGCACCTGCAAGAGGTTGAGCTGCGGAAAGGCGGCTCAGGGGAGTTCGACGAACTCCACCCAGTATTTGCCAAGAGTGCGCATCAGCTCAACCAACGAGGCGAAAGTGACGGGTTTCGTAATGTAAGAGGCCGCCCCCAAATTGTAACCGCTAAGCATATCTTCTTCTGCCTTGGAGGTGGTGAGTATCACAACCGGTATTCTTTTTAAGTTCGGGTCGGCTTTGATCTCACCGAGCGCTTCGCGCCCGTCTTTTTTCGGCATGTTCAAGTCGAGGAGGATCAGCCCAGGCAGAGGATAGGTGTCCCGGTCCGCATAGGCGCCTTCCCCGCGCAGATAACACATCAGTTCGTAGCCATTTTCAACGAACAGTAGCCGGTTGAGCACCCGACTCTCCTGCATGGCTTCCTTGGTGAGCAGTCGGTCGTCCTCATCGTCGTCAGCCATCAAAATAGTCAGGATCCGCTTTTCGTTCTGTGCGAAAGAACTCATATTGCCACCTCAAAATCGGCAGTCTGTAGGTTGGTCTGATGAATCGGTAAATCGATAATAAAAGTGGTGCCTTCACCCGGCGTCGATTTCACGTCTATGGTGCCGCCGTGTCGTTCGACGATTTTTCGGCAAAGCGCAAGGCCTATGCCAGTCCCCGAATATTCATCGCGCGGGTGCAGTCGTTGAAAAAGATTGAATATGCGGTCCTTGAACTGTTCATCGAAGCCGATCCCATTATCGGTAAACGTCAACACGATCCGCTGAGGTTCAACCTCCGCGCCCTCATCGGTTGGCGGTGGCGGAGTGTAGGTGACGCCTATCCGGATCACCGGCTGCCGGTCCGCGGGCATGAATTTCATGCTGTTGGACAGGAGGTTGGCAAACACCTGGCGCAGTTGGGAGTCGTCCGCGTAAATCTGCGGCAGTGGATCCGCAACGATTTCGGCTTTCGTCTGTTCGACCGCATATTCCAGGTCTTCGAGGACCTGACTGAGCACGGCATTCAGATCTACGAGAGCAAACGGTTTCTGCCGGGTGGTGACCCGCGAAAAACTGAGCAGGTCGTTGATCAGCACCGACATGCGTTCGGACGCCGCCTGCATGCGCTTGGTATAGTCCACGCCCTGTTCGCCGAGGACGTCGCGAAATTTCAGCAGAAGCCGATCCCCAAACGCCCTTATCTTACGCAAAGGCTCCTGTAAATCGTGGGAAGCGACGAAAGCAAAATCCTGCAATTCGCGATTGCTGCGCTCGAGTTCCTCGGAATAGCGGGTGAGAGCGAGGGTGCGCTCGCGCACTTTGTTTTCCAGCTCCAAGTTGGCCGCCTCGATTTCCCGGTACAGCGCTTTGATATTGCGGGCGTAGCGTAAGGATAAATAATAGATGATCAACGACAGGGCGAGGCCGACGGCGTTGGTGGCCACCAGCGTCGCTCGGATATAACCATTGTTGCGATCCGCGTCCAACCGGTTTTGCCGCAGGAGTGCTTCTTCTTCCTTTTCGATGTCGCCGACGAGTTGCATGATCTGCCGCGTGAGAACCACCCCCCGGTCGGTATTGAGCAGGCCGAGTGCCGCTGGGGTTTCCTGGTCGGCGACGTACTCGACGGAGCGTTCCATCTCCTGAATCTTCTCCCGCATCAGCCGCTGAATTTCCACCAAGCGCTCCCGCTGTTGGGCAAGTTCAGTGCTTTTGGCCCCCAAGGTATTCAGCAGGATCAACATCTGCTCGCGAGTGGCGTGAAAAGGTTCGAGATATTGTGGGTCCGCCGTAATCAAATAACCGCGCTGGCCGCTTTCAGCCGCGTACAACTGCAGTTGCAGCTCGCGGATGAGGGTGACTATGTCGAGGGAATGTTCGATCTTGACCGCGCTTTCCTTGAGGATTTGTGTCGAGCGATAAGCGAGAAAGGCGTTGACAACAAAGAAGGCTACGACGACCAATAAAGAAATTACCCACGGGGCCTGCGTTCTGGGATCTTTGGCGCTGGTGACCAGCCCGCTCACTCTCCCTCCCGATCCGGCACAGTTTCATTTTCGATGCTGTCGCGCAGCTCGCTGATCTTCCTGCTGCACAATTGACACTCGGCGAGGATCAGTTCGAAGATCTGGATGGCCCGCCCAATATCTCCATTTTTTTGCAGGGTCAGCTTACCGAGTTCCGCATTGATGGAAATGGTATTCAGCGGGTTGCGCACATCGTGGAAGAGGGCGCTCGTGGAATTTTTCATGATTTCTCCGTGTCACTCGGGCGACTGCTCTGATCGCCCGGAAATTGGCGCGACCGCCTCACGCGCTTCGGGTGCGGTGAGACGGTTACTCGGCGCAGGAGTTGGTGTAGCTGTTCAAACGGTTGTAGAGCGTCTTCAAGCTGATTCCCAGCATCTCCGCCGCCTTCTTTTTATCCCCGTCCAAATGTTCCAGGGTTGTCTGGATCAGCTCTCGCTCAACATCTTCAACTGTCTTTCCAAAATGTATGCCATTATTTTGCGGCGTCTCTAATTTGGAGAAAGGCGATTGAATGCGCTCTGGCAGCCGAATTTTTTCTGCACCTTGGTCGGCCATAATGTAGGCGCGATGCAAGCAGTGGCGGAGCTCCCG
>DJFO01000409.1:0-188 GCA_002432555.1 Marinagarivorans sp. UBA5870 | reverse complement strand
ACATTACCCGGCCAGTCGTACTGGCACAGTCGGTCCAGGTCACTTCCATCGATGCGGATGTTGGCGTTGTACTGTTGGTTGAGGTCGGAGAGAAAGTGGTCGACCAGCAGGGGTATGTCGTCCCTGCGGGCGCGCAGAGGAGGTATATGAATCGGAAATACCGCCAGGCGGAAATAGAGGTCCTCGCG
>DJFO01000163.1 GCA_002432555.1 Marinagarivorans sp. UBA5870 | reverse complement strand
CGACTTCAACCGAAAATCCCAAGTCCGCATTTTGTTGCAACAGGGCTAGTGCGTCGCCATACACCAGGCTTTGGTCGTCGGCATTAAACTGGTACCGGCTGCCCGCGCCCATTCGAGTACCGGAGACGATTTGCACCGCGCGTTGGTGCAGCGGATAGCGGCCGGTCTCGTCCGTCACTTCCTCGTAGACATGGTTCATGTAATAAGCGGCGAGCGGCGGCAGATTGGGATCGAAATCATCGCCGATATGGACGGTTACACTGTCGCCCGGCGCTCCGAGAGCACGAATGGTTCGTGCGGTAGGATAAGCAATTTCTAAAGGCACGCCATCGTAGCGGTTGTGGACGATGGTGCCGGCGGAGGTTTTATCACCGATCAATGCCGCATGATTGACCGCGAGATCTCGCGCATCACTCGGCGCGTAGGCCACGGCAAGGGGCTGCGCGGTAGCCGTCGCAAGTCCGACTTGCGCGGTGATGCTGCCGGTGCGTTCACCCTGAGGTGCAGTGAAAACCGTTTCGGCCTTTCCTTGTGCATCGGTGGTGACCAGCGTATCGCGCAGATAGCCGTAATTGGTTCCCAGTTCCACCTCTACACCACTGACGGGTGCACCATCGGAATCGGTGACTGTCACAACAACACTTTCTTCGCCGCCGGGGCGGACAGTCGAGTTGGCCAGCTCCAGTCCCACATTTAAACTGTGAACATTCAGTGCAACGGCTTTGGATGCCTCACCCACCACGATATTGATCGATGAATCGAGGGGAAAGTCACTGCCGGTCACCACTACAGAGGCTTCACCATTAGTGGTGGCACCATCATTGGAAACCACTTCCAAACTGTCGCTGACAAAAAAGCTCACGCCTGTACCGTCTGCGACACGGTTGCCGTGTTGATCGGTTACGGTGATGGTGAGCGTGGCATTGCTTGCCCTGCCCATATGCACTTTGCCGGCGAGGCTGTGTGCGATATTCACCGGGGCTCCCGGCACTACCTCAATCAGAGGAAGCTTGGCGGCAGTATCGCCCCCGTCGAGCAATTTCACGGACACCTCGGAAGTGGAACCTGAGATGTGCGGCAAACGCACCTCGTTAAAGACCACACCCAAATCTTCATTGGTTTGCGTGCGAGATTCCAGGCTGGCGCCACCGGTTGCAGACCAGCTGAAAAGCAGAGGCTTTTTGATGTCTGGACCGCGGTTCGCATAGCCCAATAAAAATGCTTGCAGAGGCACTACGGGATCATCGGCACTCACGTAAAGCGTTTCCCCGCTGGCCGAATCGTATTCTGCGAGCTGTGTGTCGAGCACCAGATGCTCAAACGCAAACTCCCATAACACATTCCTCACATCATTGTTGCTATACAGCCGCAGACTCAAAAAGTCCTCCGAGTCCAACGCACCCAGTTGCGACAAATCCTCAAAATTCACCTGTTGATTGCTGCCCACGGTGGCGCGGATTTCGGTTTCGCCCATGGCGAAAATTAATTGCTGATCCTTATCGCCACTGAAGCTAAAGCCGTCCAGTGTGTTGTGTGCGCTGCCCACAAGGCTGTAGATCAGTTGTAATAAATCATCGCTAGACGTAATCGTCGGTGTATCGTTTTGCAGAATATTTTGCGGTTCGCCGTTTTCAACTCGGTTGAGTTCCGACACTTTGAAGTCGTAAACCGAATACTGAAAATCCGGCCGATACAGCCATTGGTACACGGCATCCGGTTTGCTCAAAGGCGAATCCGGATTGGTCAGTTTTACCTGATTAAAAGCCAATTCCAGCGCGCTGCTGCTGGCTTCGTCCCACACTTTGGTGAGGAATGGCACGTAGTGATCCGGGCGGTAGCGCAGGCGGCCGCTGTGAATATTGCCGCTGGTGGCGAATTTGTCGGCAGGTTCTTCTGGAGTGAGCGCGTCCGTCGCAAAGGACGGTGCGCGGCTGTAGGGCTCGCCGCTGACTTGCACGTAGAGGTGATCGTTGCTGTTGCTCAGGCCGCTGATCTGAATAAATTCCAGGTGGGTGCCCGGGGCGATTGAGAAAGTCGCATCAATACCGGACAGGGTGCTCACTTGATTGTCGCCGACAACGCGTGCCACACGGCCGGTGAAGCCGTATTCGGCCAGGGCTTCTGGTAAGGGACTGCCGTCGCGGTCGAGCCACTGGGTGTGGAGCACGACGGTATCGTCACTGTTTAAAGCCGCGCCTTCGTTGCCGATGGTTTGGGTGATAGGGCTATTGGTGGCGGTCAAACCGCTTTCGATGTCGTAGGTGCGCTCGGCCCAGATTTTTAAATTGGGTGGCCCCATCTGAATTTCTTTGACCATTTTGGATATCACGGCCATGGCGCTGCGCGGTGTTTCCTCTTCGCCCTCATCGTCCTGGCCATCCAATACGGTAGTCACGGAACCCATATAGCCGGTGGCGCGGTTGATGGCGATGATTTTGACCGGCTCTCCCGGTCTCAGGTGATCGCTCTCGCGTTCATGCAACGCGGGATTAACGCCGCTCTCCGCCTGCCAGGCAGCAAAGGCTTCGTCACGGCTGACCTGTTGATATTCGGCATCGGTTCGACTGGAAGAGAATCCCGTGCGTTTGTGTTTGCCCTGCTGTTTGCCGCGAATGTGTAAGGTGTAGTGAAAAGTGCCGTCGGAGACGCCGGTGCCTTGATAACTGTGATCAGAAGCACTCAAGGTGGCGCCGGTGCGCTCGGCGATTAATTCTCCGGTGGAGACGCGGAATAAATACACGTCGGTATTTTTTAAATCTTTTTCGGTGATGGTTTGCAGCAGGCCTTCGTGTTCCAGGCTAAGGCTGTCGTCCAACTGGCGGGTGATGTCCGGCACTGCGGGCGGTGTGTGGCCGAGGGACGACAGGTAAACGCCCTGCACCACGTTGTCTTCTTCAATGGTTACCTGAGTATTGAAAGTTTCCTCGCCGGATTCCGCGTCCTCTTCAACTCTGCCGATGCTAATTACATCCGCAATACCATCGCGATCGAAATCGTAAGTAACGCCTTTGTCCGTCGCCGAGACCTTTTCAGACAGTGACGCGCTGCTGGCATAAGTGGTGTCCTGTGCATCGTCGACCACTGCCACAGTACCGCCCTGCACTGCTTCATTGCCAATAGACGCCCGGCCGTTGAGTACGGAGAAATCCACCTGAAAATCGAAGTACTTTTGCGGTGGGGTATAGACAGTGCCGAGCGTCCACAGCCCAAGGCCAAACCCGACGTGAATAAAATTCATGGTGAAACAGGGTCGCGGCACTTCCTTGTACAAATAATACGGGTACATCCCGGTGCGATTGCGCGGGTTAAAGCTCTGGAAATTCAGCTCTGCGGATAAACCTGCGGTATTGCCCGTTGGCAAACAATAAACCCGCTCCAATTCAACCGAATATCGACCGCTTCGATCCGAGAATCCGCCGTAACTGATTTCGGTAACTTTGGCTTCTCGGATGGGATTCCAGATGGGGTACTGGGAAAATACGATCACTTTATCACGTGAAACATTGTGTGAAACTTGCGCAAGGTAAGCCATTGATAATCAAGACGAATTTTTACGCTAGTAGCCACTCTTAGCAGCATAAAGACCAGCAAGGCGGTGCCTGAGAGGGTATCAGCTCGCCAGAACGGCTAGGGTATTTGGACATCGGCTAGATATCTGGATTCGGCATTTTCCCGCCGGCGTAGCAGCCTGCGGATACCGCAAAGACGACTGTTCTCATAAAGTCTTGGCGTTAACCTATATCCCAGGGGCGAGCCCATCAGTTCAAAGGCGGAGTTCCTGCGACAACAAAGCCAGCTCGGCCATAATTTCATCGGTCTCAAGTTCCTTCTGGCTCATATACCTCGCTAAATCCT